>PAOZ01000001.1 GCA_002708695.1 Methanobacteriota archaeon
TCGTCTCAGGCGCCAAAAAAGACCAGTCGATCATGCATTTCTCTGACAATCGCATACGTCTAAAAAACGCGTCTTCTTTGGCTCCTTTCGCTCCAACTATTTCCGCCCAACGTCCTTGGGCTTTGATCCTGTCGGCGTCCATCTGCCAGATCCGGTCATCCGCTGCTACCCAGCCTTGAGCTTCAAAGGCGGCTTGGCGGTCAGATGCTTCGACATGAGCTATGCCCCAACTATCCCTTCTTATGGCTGTCTTCACTCAAACGCCTCGCTCAGCATTGCAGCGCACTCATCAATCAGTGTCTTAGCGCCTTCACAAACATTGAAGAGTTGGAACAAAACGTGTGGCTGGCCCTCGAAAAGCGAGTGCCGAACCGGTACATCAGATGCAGCGAGCAGCTCCGCGTAAGCGTTACCTTCGTCACGCAATGGGTCAGCAGAGCAGGTTGCAACATATGCGGGTGCCAGGTTGCTGTGTGACGTTGCTTTCGCCGGAGAGAAACGCCAGTCGTTTCGAACTTCTTCGCTCGACGCGCTCCCTAAGTAGTGACCCCAAAACCATTCGATCACTTCCACCGTCAACAACGGACCTTCCGCATTCTCTGTGAAGGACTCGTAACGCTTGGAAGCATCCGTCGCCGGATACACCAACATCTGGAGTCTGAGGTTTATATCTGCCTCTTTAGCCATGAGCGCCATCACTGCGGCCAGATTGCCGCCCGCTGAGTCTCCCCCAACGGCAAGCCGGTCGGTATCGATCTGCAATGTTGAACCTTCGGCAGCGACCCACTTCAGGGCGGCCCACGCATCGTCGACAGCGGCGGGGAACGGCGATTCTGGCGCAAGGCGATAATCGATAGCGACAACAATGCAGTTAGCTTTGGCGCAGAGCAATCGACACTCTTTATCGTGCGTTTCAAGATCCCCGATCACGAATCCGCCGCCATGATAAAAAACCAACGCGGGATGTGGACCTTCACCCAATGGACGGTAGATCCTTATCGGTATTGGGCCATTGGGTCCTGGTATTTCCGAGTCGCTTACGCCGCCGGGTAGGTAAGGACCACTACCTAGGATATGCGCCAGCGCTTGATACCTATCTCTGGCAAATTCAGGTGTCTGCTCTGAGACAGCGGGTCCGTCGACTCGAGCGAGTTCGACCATATCTACGAACGCTTTGGTGTCGGGTTGAAGTGTCATGGTCGAAACTTTATTGGCCATCGCTGGTTATGGTCGCTCAGTTCGACAAGATTCCCCTCAAAGCGCCTTCAAGTTCCGGGTCGTCGAACTCAAAGCCACTAGCCATGAGAGCGCCAGGGTCAAGGCGGAAGGATTCAAGCAGGAGGTTCTTGCCCATCTCTCCCAGAACCAACCTGATAGCAAAGCCTGGGGCCGGGACAACAGAAGGGCGCCCCAGGACCTTCCCTAACTTCTTGGCGAATGTTCGCTGCAGTTCAGGATTGGGCGTCGCAATGTTCACAGGGCCCGAAACGTCGTGGTCAAGTAAATGCAGGAGCGCTCGCACAGTGTCGTTAATCGAGATCCAACTCCACCATTGACGCCCATTACCGAGTGGTCCCCCTATGCAGAGCTTGGTTACTAGGGCCAGTCGCCCTAAGGCACCTGGTCCACCGGCGAGCACGATAGAAAATCGCGGCACAACTGTTCGTATGCCCAGATCAGCTACGGGATGCGCGGCAGCTTCCCATTGTTGACACACCTCAGATAGAAACCCTTTACCAGCAGCCGCACTCTCGTCAAGAATCACATCGCCCATGTCCCCGTATAGTCCGGCGGCTGAAGCCTGAACTAAAACCTTCGGCGGGTTGTCAGCTCGAGCGATTGCCGTCGCAAGCAAAGAAGTGGCCTCAACTCGGCTCGTTAAGATCCGATTCTTTTTAGATTTGGTCCACCGCCCAGCAATTGATTCACCGGCAAGATTTATAACCGCATCAATTTCATTCAGGAAAGAGGGCGTGACGTCCTCCCAGGAGACTTGTTCACCTGTAGGTGTCCGAGAAACACCGATTACGTTGTCGCCTCGACTTCGCAGAGCGGCCGCTAACTCAGATCCGATGAGGCCCGTGAGACCAGTAATTAGGACATTCATTTAGACAGCAGATTTCTTTAGTTGGGAACGAATATGTGATGGTTCTGTTACTTACCAGTGAAGTTACCTGGACGGCGTTCGCCTACCGAGGCGATTCCTTCTTTGGCGTCATCGGTAGCAGAGAGTTCCGCCTGAATACGAGCCTCCCGTTGAGTTATTTCTCTGACTTCGTCGCCAAGACCCATGCGCAATGTTGATTTGATAGCACGCAACGCCAACGGAGCGTTATTGGCGATCTCTTCAGCAACTTCAAAAGCTCTATCGCGGACTTCTTCGTTGGGGACGCACTCGTCAGCAAGACCTATCTCTACAGCTTCTTCGCCTTTGTACCGCTTGGCGCTGTACAAAACCTGGGCTGCCTTTGACGGACCAAGCAAGCGCGGGACTGTGACGCTCATTCCGAAACCCTGATGGATACCGAGTGAAGCGAAGTTCGCAGAGAACCTCGCGTCTGGGCATGTGATCCTTATGTCTGGAACCATTGCTAGTCCCAGTCCACCACCAACAGCGGGACCATGGATGGCACCAACAATTGGAATAGTGACATCAAATAACCGACCAGACCCTTGGTAAAGCGCGAGGGTTGCGTCACCTCCAACAACTTCGTCGTCTCCGCCTCCCACTCCGTCTCCTGCGAAATCTGCTCCGGCGCAAAATGAGCGCCCGTCTGCTGCTAGAACCGCGCAGCGGATTGACATGTCGTTTTGCATTGCATCGAGCGCGTCAGCGATGTCGTGAATTTGTTTGAAGTTCAAAAAATTATGGGGCGGGCGATCCATGATCACTGCCCCTACATTGCCGTGAATTTCGACTCGAAGGCCATCAGCCATTGGGTTCTCCTCGGATGAATTCGGACTGCCCTTGCGAGCACTCAAAGCCACCCTAATCCAAGGGCGACTTAAAGCCACGAGCGAGCGATCTCTTGAGTAGGTGACTATCCATCGAGACCTCTGCCAGATAGAGGTAAGTTGACCGGAGCACGTTAGGGGATGTTATGGATGAGAACGTTGAGCAGCAGGTTCATTTGCGGACCGCCCACATTGACTGGGATGAGCTGCTGGGCAGACTTCAAGCGCTTTTACGCATTAGAACCACGCCGATCGGCATGAAAATGTTTGCAACAGTAGAAGAGATGGAATCGGTACCTCGTATTCGGAGGCCGAATGCGATACATACGACAGACCAAATAGTGGGTATGGCTAGCAGACTTAATTGGACAGTTGGCATAACGCGCGACGATTTGGTTGGTGATCAATGCGGTGCAGTGATCGGCCTTCACCCCCAAGACGATGAATGGCTATCGGGCGAACGAATGAAAGGTGTCTGGTTTGAGACCCTGGAAGACAGTTCGGCCCATCAGGAAGCTATGGATTGTGTGCCCTTTGGGTCTTTCTCAGCGATGGCAGTTTCCCCGTTGTCCGCCAAACGCCTTGACCCGCCTGATATTTGCATGATTTACGCCACTCCAGCTCAAATGATTATTTTGATCAATGGACTCCAGTGGCGTGGCTACAAGAAACTCGAATGGGGCTGTGTTGGGGAGTCTGCCTGCGCTGACAGCTGGGGTCGTGCCCTAACCACTGGGGAACCTAGCCTTTCCATTCCTTGTTTTGCTGAACGAAGGTACGGCGGAGTCATGGAAGACGAATTGTTGATGGCCTTAACTCCCGAGGATCTTTTGGTTGCCGTTGAAGGAATGGAATATTTAGCTCGAAATGGCCTGCGTTATCCAATACCGAATTACGGTATTCAAAGTGACGCTCGAGCTGGTCTTGGCGCTAGCTACGACTGAGCGATCCGACAACCTCCGGGAGTGCCAATGTCCAATACATTTACTAAGTCTGGTTTTGACCTAGGGATGGTTACCGCTAACGGTGACCAGATGCTTGCTTTCTATCGAGACGTCATAGGAATGGAATTTGAGGCAACCATCAACATGGAAGCTCTGGGCGTCGCTGCTATGCACCGCCTATGGGCCAACGAGAGTCTGTTAAAGATTGTTGTCCCAACGAAAGAGGTTGGGGCCGGGATCAGTGGCGGGATGATGGGCGCAACTGGCATGCGTTATTTCACGCTTTCCGTAAGCGATGTACAAGCTGCTCTGGACGCTTGCAAAGAGGCGGGTGCGCCGATTATTTGGGACCGCCGAGAAGCGAGACCAGGGGTCGTTGTTGGCATGGTCGAAGATCCCGATGGCAACTGGGTCGAATTTATTGAGAAGTAGTAACTAACCGGGCGCTGGCTAGACCTTGCCGATTTGGGCCCAAACCGCCTTAGCGGCGGCTCGAGGATCAAACGGGTGATCGAACCGCAGATCCGCGTATTGTGCGCTGGGCAAAACCAGTGATTGGTGCATTGGCTCCACCGAGGCCACAAACTGCTCTTCGACACTTTGAGGGTCCCTGCCTCGCTCCTCTGTATCTCTGACCAACCGCCGAGCCAGCCTTACCTCTCTCGGGGCATCAACAAATATTTTGAGGTCTAATCTCTCTCTACATTGCTTGACTGCCATCAGCAAAATGCCGTCCACAATCACAAGAGGTGCCGGCTCCAGTTGATAGCTACCCCCCGGCCGCGTGTGGGTTGACATGTCATATTCGGGCACTTTGACGGATTTGCCCTCCGCAAGATCATCCATATGAGAGACGAACAGTTCCACATCCAAGGCATCAGGATGGTCATAGTTAACAGCCGCTCGCTCTAAGAGCGTCATATGCGAAAGGTCTCGGTAATAATCGTCGAAGGCAAGAAACGTGGCCGAACCACTTAACTCAAGAAGGGCCTTTGCCAGTGTTGTCTTCCCTGAGCAAGATCCGCCGCTAAGTCCGACCAGCACGCTATCGCAGAGTTTCGTTCCAGGGACCTTCGTCAGCTCGCGGTTCTTTCGGCAAACCCAAAATGCGTTCACCGATGATATTGCGTTGGACTTGACTAGTACCTGCGTAAATAGTTCCCGATCGTGCCGCCAAAAAACTATTAATCCAGGCGGAAGTCGTGTTGGGAGTTCCCGCATCGGCAGCGCCGAGCCCAGCCGCATATGCGGTGTCACCCTCCATGATCATCGCATCTGCACCGAGTATCTCCAGAGAGAGCTCCGTGACTGCTCTGTGGTATTCGCTCCAATTCAGTTTGCCGATAGAGCTCTTCGGCCCCGGTGGTTCCCCGTTCAAGAATGACGTCAGAACTTGTTGACCTAGCCAACGCATTATCTCAACTTTGCTATGACACCATGCCAGTCGTTGCCGAATGCTTTGATCTTCGGTCCGACCTTTTGCCTGCGCCATCTCAACCAGACGGTCCAACTCGGAGCGATACCGGAAGTAAGTGGTCGTAGCCCCGAAGCCCCTCTCATACCCGAGGAGGGTCATGGCAACCGCCCAACCACCATTGACCTGCCCGATGACGTTCTCCTTCGGAACTCGAGCATCGGAGAAGAAGACTTCATTGAAGTGGCTGTGTCCAGCGATATTCACAATGGGCCTAACCTCAATTCCAGCCTGGTCCATTGGGCAAAGAAAAAATGTGATGCCCTGGTGTTTGGCGTCTTCGGGAGCCGTGCGGCCCAGCACAAAGATCCAGTTAGCTAAATGCCCGCTAGACGTCCAAATCTTCTGTCCGTTGAGAACCCACTCGTCACCATCCAACTCAGCCTTGCATCCAAGATTTGCCAAGTCAGATCCGGCGCCAGGTTCGGAATACCCCTGACACCAAAGGTCATCGCCGCCGAGAATACGCGGTAAGTAATGTTTCTTCTGCTCCTCGGTGCCCCACTCAATCAACGTATTCCCGACCATACCTATGCCAAAACCATCATTGGAACCACCCGTAGGCAAGCCTGCCTTGGTGAATTCTTCAGCGATAATCACATTTTCGTTTGCAGACAAGCCAGGGCCTCCGTAATCAGTGGGCCACATGGTTGCCAATAATTTGTTGTCGCTTAAAATCCGGCGCCACTCACCCACGAATTCTGCCTTCGCGTCGCCGGTCAAAGACCCGATACCTTGCCAATTGGCAGGCAGGTTTTCACTTATGAACTGTTGGATCTTCTCACGATAGGACTCTGCTTCTTCTGAATACGTCGGCTGCATACCCAGGACAGTACAGCCATCAACGATCAGATGATTACTTAGACGGCTCTTCGTTATCAGTAACCACAGACATCTTCTCGATCACTCGATCGAAAAACTCGTCATCCTGCAGGCCGGGCACCATGAGTTTGTTGTCAATCACCCAGCTCGGAGTTCCAGTCGCTCCCCATGCATGCGCACGTTCCATCGAAGAAACCACCGCCGGCCACAGTTCATCTTTCATGAGCACCCTCTCGATTAAGTCTGGGGGTACATCAAGGTCTTGTGCTAAATCCGACAGAAATACAGGGTCCTCGATATCGCGCTCCTCCACCCATATGGCCGCCGAGAGACGATCATGGTAAGTCTCAATAGCTTTAGGTGATACGTGTTCCACGACCAAGGCCGCTTGGTGTGCCTTCCTGGTTGGCTGAAACCGACTCGGCGGATTCATGATCACTCCGAGGTCGTCAGCGATTGGTTTCAGTGCCGAAAACTTTCGCTCGTTTTTGCTCCCACCATCAGGTATCTCAGGGTGAAGTTCGTACGGAAGCCACGAAATTTCAACATCATGTCGATCCTTTAGACGAGCCGCACGGGCTCGCGCCAGATGACACCACGGTCAAAGAAAGTCGGACCATACGATAATTGGCAGCGCCATAGGCAACGACGGTATACGTTCGCGCGTTATGGATTTCGTTATTCCCGCTGACATTCAGCAATTAATACTTGACCTCGACCGTTTCATCGAAGACGTCATAAAGCCAATTGAGGCAGAAGACGACAACATTAGATTCTTCGACCATAGAAGAGAGGACTCCAGAACCGACTGGGACCGAGATGGTCTCCCCAACGCAGAATGGGAAGCGCTGCTTACGCGCATGCGGCAGGAGGCCGATAAAGCTGGCTTCCTGCGATGGCACCTCCCGAAGCGCTTTGGCGGCCAAGATGGAACCAACCTCGGCATGGCCATCATTCGCGAGCACCTCGCCAGACGGGGCTTAGGTCTCCACAATGACTTACAAAATGAGAACTCCATAATCGGGAACTTTCCCACCGTTTTGATGATGGAAAAATATGGTTCTGAAGAACAACAAGCGAAGTGGATTCCAAAGATGTTGGACGGAAGCGCTCGAATCGGCTTCGGGCTGACGGAACCACTTCACGGTTCGGACGCCACATGGATGGAAACCACCGCAGTTCGCGATGGGGATGAGTGGATTATAAGTGGCGAGAAATACTGGAATACAGGACTTCACCATGCCACCCATGACTACATATTTGCCCGAACGTCGGGTTCTCCCGGTGAAGGCCAGGGAATCACATGCTTCATAGTTCCTGTCGAATCAACCGGATTCAAGGTAGAGGAGTTCATGTGGACCTTCAACATGCCAACGGATCATGCTCATGTCAGACTGACGGATGTCCGAGTCCACAACGACGACATTCTTGGCGAAGAGGGCAGGGGTCTTCAAACTGCTCAGCTCTTCGTTCATGAAAATCGGATCAGACAAGCTGCCTCCTCAGTAGGGGCGGGACTTCATTGCATAGATGTTGCCGTTGACTATGTGAATAACCGAACAACATTCGGAAAGCCCCTTTCCCAAAATCAGGCGATTCAGTTTCCGCTAGCTGAGCTGTACACCGAAGCCGAGATGATCCGGGCCCTCATCTGGAAAACGGCGTGGGAAATGGATCAGGGGGTTGACCACATGGAGATAACTGACCGGGTAGCCATGTGCAACTACCGCGGTAACCGCTTCTGCTGCGATGCTGCTGACCGGGCTATGCAAAGCTGCGGCGGCGTCGGCTACGGGCGAAGCATGCCCTTCGAACACATATATCGACATCATCGTAGGTACCGAATTACAGAGGGCGCCGAAGAAATCCAAATCCGCAAAGTGGCGGGAAAATTGTTTGGCTATTCGGGACGCGCCAAAGGTTGATTGTCGGGGTATTTACTAGATAAAGCCAGCAACTGACCTAGTCGACGCGGGCTGTCGCATTCCCCGTTAGAACAAACTTTTCATCTTGGTTCGTCGTTGAAATAGTTAAGTCAATGAGAGTTTGACCATCTTCTTCTCGGACTTCCGACACTTCAGCTCTGGCCGTCAAGGTGTCACCTGGCCAAACTTGGTTCACGAAACGTACTCCGTAGTAAGTGAGACGCCCATCGCCTACATAATTCGTCAGCATTCGGCCAGTCATCCCCATAGTCAGCATTCCGTGAGCAAAAACCGTTGGATACCCAGCGACCTCTGTTACAAACTTTTCGTCGCTATGGACTGGGTTGTAATCACCAGAGGCTCCCGCATATTGGACTATCTGAGTCCGCGTCAGGTCTTCGACGATTACTTCAGAATACGAGTCACCGACGTTAAGTTCATCTGCTTTTAATCCCATTGCGATCCTCCTACTGCTCAATGACTTTTTCAGTTACAACACCGACGCTGCGGGCCGTTACAACAAGCTCGCCAGTTTGGTCGCGATATTCGGTGATACTTTCGCTGAACTTCAAGACTCCAGCTCTTTTGGATTCCTTCTCCCAGCTTTCTCCTGGCTTTGTTTCTGCACTAAGGACGTCGCCTGGCTTCAAATGCCTGTGGTAAGTGAAATGTTGCTCTGCATGCAACCCGCCTGCTGAGGAACCTGACTTCTCATCATCTGATTTGGAATCGTCCTTATCTTCATCTTTGACGAGCGTTCCGGATGCAGTCCCGCCACTACCAAACCATTTTTGGCCGTCCTTAGGACGCAAAAAATAGTCAGGGTCGAACTGTGCGCTTGCTTGGGCAAAGGTGGGAGGGGCGATTATCGACCCCACTTCTGTGCTGCCAGCGTGGCTCTCATCCGAATAAATCGGATTGCTGTCGCCTATTGATCTTGCAAACATCAAAATATGCGAGGCCTCAACTGGGAACCGTTCAACTGCCATTCTTTTCCCTTTTCTTCACTAAGACTTATCTGATCATGGCATTTTACGCGAGTCTTGTCGCCTCGACCTACCGGAGAGCCGCCAGGACTATCTCTCGAATCTGATCAGGAGCTTCAAGCATCATCATGTGACCTATCCCCTCCAAGTGCTGCAACTCAACCTCATCGAACCCTGCTACCAGCTGAGCAGTCGCTTTAGGAGGAGTCATTTTGTCCTCGCTACCCACTATGACTGTAACTGGGCATTGCACTTGTCCAGCAATGTCGCCGGCCTCGTAAGAATTGCAGGCTGAAAGATCATTATGGATGACACCATCTGATGCGCGCTCCAGAAGAGCTTGGCACCCACTTCGCATCCATAAGCCCGGCGTTGGATTACCGGCAATATGCGCTCGAGATCCATGCGCCCAGGCAGTCATCAGTTGTGGCGCGAGGACCTCATTACGCTCGGCTGCCCCAAGTAAGTCCGGGTGCACCGGCATAGCCGCAGCAGCGCCCATCAAGACCAATCGTTCCGTCACATCGCTGTGGCGTGCCGCAACCTCAAGAGCTATAAGACACCCCATGGAATGGCCTACTAGTCGAACAGGCCCAAAATTGAGGGTGCGAATGAGATCGGCCAGCCAATCTGCCATCTCGGGCACAGTCGACACCAGATCTCCGGTGGAGTCACCATGTCCAGGTAGGTCTACTGCCATCGCCGAAAATCCGTGATGCGCAAGATATCGAGTTTGTTGACTCCAAACCGTTCGATCCATGCCGGCGCCGTGAACCATCAGAACCGGGGGCTGACTGTCATCTATCTGGACACCCCCGGTCGCAAAATTTACTGTTGCGCCTCGAAACTCTAACTGCACGACTCAACCCTTCTGCGAGGCTCTGAGAGCTCTTGCTAGATCAGCAATTATGTCTTCTGGATCTTCCAACCCCACTGATAGACGGATCAGATCCTCACCTACTCCAGCAGCGGTTAGGTCATCCGCGCTTAGCTGCTGATGAGTGGTTGACGCAGGATGGATCACCAGAGTCTTAGCATCCCCAACATTTGCTACATGTGAGGCCAACTGGACGTTCTCTAT
The DNA here is from genome assembly GCA_002708695.1 of Methanobacteriota archaeon. Lineage (GTDB taxonomy): Archaea > Thermoplasmatota > Poseidoniia > Poseidoniales > Thalassarchaeaceae > MGIIb-N2. Next base: position 10,188 of record PAOZ01000001.1, read on the forward strand.
AAACCTCCGACCGGCTTCTCGGCCTCCCGTAATCCCAAATGAGAGAATCGCGCCAGCTCCCTTCGGTAAGAGCTCCTTTGCCAATTCATGATCTGGGTGGGTGCTCACCGATGGGTGACTTACCCAAGACACAGCGTCATTGCCCTCAAGAAATTCTATGACGTCACTAGTGTTCTCGACGTGGCGTTGCATCCGTAATGGCAACGTCTCCACCCCTTGCAGGAGATGAAACGCGTTTGAAGGGCTCATAGCGGCACCGAAGTCTCGCAGCCCTTCCGCCCGGGCTCTCATCGAAAGAGCTTGATGACCATACTCTTCAGCGAAAGTGATCCCATGATAGCCGTCGTACGGTTCAGACAGCGTTGGGAACTTGCCGCTAGCAGCCCAGTCGAATCGCCCGCCATCAATTACGACGCCACCAAGGGCGATACCGTGACCGCCCAGGAATTTCGTGACTGAATGCATCACTATGTCTGCGCCTAATTCGATCGGTTTCATTAGATAAGGGGTGGTGAAGGTTGCGTCTAGCATCAGAGGCAGCCCATGCTCGTGAGCAATTTCAGCGATCACCGGCACATTAAGCACTTCGATGCCCGGATTTCCCAAAGTCTCAGCGAAGAGAACTCTCGTATCGTCAGTGATGGCTGCGCGCCACGCGTCGGGGTCTCGGGGATCGACAAAGGTCGTATTAATACCGAAGCGCGGCATGGTTAGGTTCAACATGTTGTGAGACCCGCCATAAATGTTGCGGCTCGCGACAACGTGATTACCGGCGCTCATTATGGTTGCGCAGGCGAGGTGGAAGGCAGCCATGCCGCTAGCAGTGCACACAGCGCCCACGCCGCCTTCGAGTGCCGCTAATCGCTCTTCAAGAACAGCCACCGTGGGGTTTGAGATTCGGCTATATATGTGTCCGGGCTGCTCAAGGTTAAACAGTCCTGCTGCGTGTTCCGTGTCGACAAAACTGTACGACGTCGTCTGATATATAGGCACGCCCCGCGAACCAGTGGTCGGGTCGGGTTCCTGACCAGCGTGAAGTGACAGGGTGTCGAATTTCAGATAGTCAGGTTCAACCATTATCTATTCCTTCGTTATTAATAAGGATGCTACGCCCCTATTAGCTGATCCTCAACGGAGACGCGACTACAGCGAGACAACAGCTAGCCCGGCTTTTAACACCAGCGCTTACATTTGGCTCCACCCACCTCTTCGAGAGAGCTAGCGTCAAGTCAATGTCCCCATCCAACAATGTTCTAGGGCCGGCTATCGTGACTGGGGCCTCTTCGGGCATTGGCGATGCCGTCTGCAATCGTTTAGCCACCTCCGGGAGGCCAATAATTTCTGTTGACAGAGACCAGCAAGGACCAACAGTCGGAGTTCAAGGACACTATGTCTGCGACCTCAACGAGGAAGCTGAGGTTCTCCGATTATTTGCTGATCTAGCTAACGACTTTGATCTTTCTTCGGTCTCCTCACTGATTAACGTGGCCGGAGTTCCCGGCACCGAAGCTGCCTCTAAAGTCCTCGAAGTTAACCTTCTCGCCGTTCGTCGACTTAGCCGCTTTGCCGCGTCGCATTTCTCTTCAGGTAGCACGATAGTTAACGTCGGCTCTATATCTGGAAACGGCTGGCAGCAACGCTTGGATACCTATAGGTCTCTCTTGACGCTTGAAGACCCAGAGGCACGCGCTTGGTGGAGCGCTTGGAGCAAGTTGGTACCTATTGACCCATACAGTTTTTCTAAAGAGGCGGTAATCGTTTGGAGTTTGCTTCACGCTGGCGAACTGCAGGGAACAGGCATCAGATGCAACGTCGTGAGCCCGGGCCCTGTCGATACCCCGCTGCTCCCGACCTTTAGGGAACAAATAGGGGATGACCGGATCGATTGGGTAGTGAGTCACTCAGGGCGCGCAGCCAAACCCGACGAAATTGCGCAAGCAATCGAGTGGCTAGCAGTCGGTGAGTCATCGTGGGTCAACGGCCATCACCTAGTCGTCGATGGCGGTTATACCTCTGGGTTGTTATCTGGGTGGATCGATCTAGAAACCGCGCCAACTCCCAAAGTGACACACACCGAATAGACCGGGCTACTTCGATTTACTCACTCGAATTCGTCTCGGAGATCATCAGCATGTTCATCGAAATAAGGTGCTCTAGTCGGGTGAGGACCAGCGCCTTTAATCAGCTGGCCTACTTGCATCAGCGGTCCCCAGCCGGGTGAATCCACATGCTCACAAACGAGATCGTTAGCTAGGCTTAGGGGACTTCCGACAAACCCTTTAGTTTCGACAGGGGTAAGCCCTTCGGGTCCAGACCAGAACCAGTTGCCCTCATCTTCAACGTAGGAATTCTGTGAATCAGGTCCCTTATGGTCGAAACCGCCTTGGCTGGCTTGCGGTCTGCCGAGGTAATCGACAAACTCCGCTGCTTGAGCTGCTGCCGTAGTTTGCGCAAGTGACGTGTAGACAGTTTGTGCCTCACCTGTACATTTCCGGTGATACAAGGCTGTGACCACGCCAAAGGCAGCAATGATAGGAGTTGCTGCGTCGTGAACTGGCACAGTCAAAAACACAGGATCCCCATCTCCACCCTGGGCACTCATCATTCCGCCCAATGCTTGCAACAACGGATCGAAGGCTGGCTGATCAGCGCGTGACTCATCGAAACCATAGCCGGGGCTCTTCACCATGACGAGGTCTTCACTTACAGACCTGAGATCGTTCTGCGAGCACCCCAAGCGTTCAGCTACACCGGGACGAAAGTTCTCAACCACAACATCCGAGGTCGCGACAATTTTGTACAGGAATTCGCGTCCAGCTTCTTCTTTCAGATCCAGCACAACTCCCCGTTTACCTTGATTCCATCCATTAAACATTGGACTGAAGGTGCGGAATGGGTCGCCCGCTTCCGGTTCAACTTTTATAACATCAGCACCCAGCATCGCTAAGTGCCGGGTAATCACCGGGCCCGCGATAAACGAGGCCAAATCAACTGCTCGAATCCCCGCCAAGGGCTGCCCACCTTGGCCCGAACCCTGACCGGGATCATGCTGCTCTTGCAACACCTCATCGGTATTCGCTCCAAGCGCGGGTGCAGGCAGCATCATCTCAGCAGGGCATAGCTCCAGATGAAGCGGTTGGGTTGGCATCGACACCTGACCTAGTTCCGGATGCCCAATGGTCTCAATCACTGAGTTGGCTTCGGCTAGGTCGGAAAGCAGAAATTCCTCGCGGGTCTGGATTGGTTGGCAGGGAACGTCATGCGCACGAAGTTTGTCTATCCATTCGTCTCGACTTCTAGTGAGGAACCTTTCTTCGAGGATCGGAGTTATATACGCCAAGGGTTCGGGTTCTATAAGACCCCACGGGGGGTTCTCCAAAGCAGCCTCATTTAGCAGGTCTGGACGGTCGATTGCTTCCAACATCGCTTCGTAAAAGCGTCGCGTGCCACATGCCACAAAGAGCCAAAGGTCGTCTGCCGCTTGGAAGGGGCGATACACAGGGGCCCTACCAGCCGGGCCCAACGGACTTGCGCCATCTCTTTCTTCAGGAGTTCCAGGCGACCAGAAGTCACCGATTTGCATCGCTCCAGATCCGGCTAACTCCGATACCTCATAGGTGGGCGCCGAACCATGAACCTCTCTTGCGTACAGGCCGGCAGCGATAGCAAGCGCCCCAAGCATCCCAGCACCGTATGAAGCGAGAGGCAAGATCACATGTACCGGTCCTTCAGTCCAGCTCACTTGGTTCCATGAGATACCTGTCGCCGCAGCAACTTGTTCCCAGGAACCTCGCTGATCAGCGAGAGGGCCCTTGGAACCCCACGTCGGCATCGAAATAATCACAGATCCGGGAGCGAGGGATCGGGCACGCGTTGCTTCTGAAGAGCTGTCCACGACGATCACATCAGCCGAGCGCAACAAACTGGTGTCATCTGCCAAAACCACAGATCTCTTATTTCTATTCAGAACTTGGAAACCTGGATCGTTGCGATAATGGTCGCCATTTGCACTTTCCGACTTGATGACGTCTGCGCCTTGATCTGCCAAAAAACGAGTCGCGTAAGGCCCGGAGATTCCTTCGGTTAATTCGACTACGCGAATGCCGTCATAGGCACCACACTTGGCCACTTACTCCCCCATTTCGAATTAAGACTCGCTACTTCACGTTACTCAACTCTGAGCGAAAGAGACCGAACCGGATGCGCTCAGTTTTTTGAGGTTCTAAGCTCAGATATATGACCGATACCGCTGAACCCACTGAAACTATCGACCAGATGATCCCGTCGGCTCCCACCTTCGATTCCATCGAACAAGAAAGACAGCACCGCAAGGAACGCCTTGCTTCTGTTTTCCGGGTCTTTTCGAAGTTCGGTTTCGAGGAAGGACTCGCAGGGCACGTAACGGCTCGCGACCCTGAGTTGGAAGACCACTTTTGGGTGAACCCTTTTGGGGTTCCGTTCGGACATATCAAGGCTTCCGATCTGCTCCTAGTCGACCATGATGGAAACATTGTGGAAGGTCGTCACCCTCTAAACCAAGCTGCATTTGCCATTCACAGTCGAGTGCATAAAGCCCGACCAGACGTCATAGCTGCAGCTCATACTCATTCGCTTTACGGAAAAAGCTGGTCAAGTTTGGGACGCCTCCTAGATCCACTTACTCAGGATTCTTGCGCCTTTTTCGAGGATCATTCGTTGTTCGATGATTTCACTGGGGTCGTTTTGGACACCAACGAAGGTGATCGCATTGGCGAGGCTTTAGGCGACAACAAAGCAGTCATTCTAAAAAATCATGGCCTCTTGACTGTTGGGCACACCGTTGATGAAGCTGCTTGGTGGTTCATCACCATGGAGCGGACCTGCCAAAGTCAACTGCTAGCAGAAGCCGCTGGTACCCCGATTCCCATTAGAGACGAGGTCGCCAAAAGCACTGCCGCTCAGGTGGGGAGTCATCTTGCCGGGTGGTTTAGTTATCAACCAATTTACGACAAAATTCTCGCCGAAAACCCCGACTTCCTGAACTAAACCACTAACTGGATAGCGGATGCCTTAGGCGTACAGACTATGCAAGTAAGTCAGCGGCTTTTTCTCTCAGCTCTGTCTTTAGGACCTTGTTAGAAGGGTTCAGCGGTAGCTCATCGATAATCCAGAAGTGACGTGGAACTTTATAGTTGGCCATCTCTTTTCTGCACCAAGTCTCGAGTTCGTTGAGATTAGGTGGACCAGCAGGAGTTGCGACTATGAACGCGGCTCCAACTTCGCCTAGGCGTTCATCTGGCACCCCTATTACCGAAACCTGACCAACTTCGGGGTGTTCTAACATCATGCTTTCAATTTCTGCTGGATAGGCATTGAACCCCCCATTAATGAACATGTCTTTTTTGCGATCGGTTATATCGATATAACCGTTTGCATCCATGACGCAGATGTCGCCGGTCTTCATCCAGCCATGCTCGTCAATTGTCTCCGCTGTTTGCTCTGGTTCGTCCAGGTAGCCCCTCATTACCGCGTAGCCCTTAACCAATAGCTCTCCAGGTTGCCCTAGCTCAACTTCGTTATTGTCGTCATCGACAAGCTTTATTTCGAGTCCGGGTAAAGCCTTGCCACTGGTGTTCGCTACAACGTCTGGGGGGTCATCAGCAGAGCAGATCGTCACCAAGCCATGGGTTTCGGTCATGCCATAGGCAGTGATTACGGTCTCGAACCCCAGACGATCTCTCATATCCACGACCGTTTCCACAGGGATACTCGCGGCCCCTGTTAGGGCGGAACGTAACGTGCTTGTGTCATAGTCATCGAGATCTTTGTGGTTAATTAGGCCTTGAAAGATTGCCGGGGGTCCTGGGAACACTGTGACTTGGTCATCCTCAATTCGTTGAAGGACGCTTGGGACATCAAACACTGGGTGGGGAAGCATCGTTGCCCCATGAATGAAGCATGGATTAATGGCTCCATTGAAACCGAATGCATGGAAGAAGGGATTGACGATCAACATCCGGTCACCCTGACGCATTCCGAGTTCTCGAGCGTAGTGGCTGAAACCCCGAATGATAGGACCTTGTTCAACCATTACGCCTTTGGGCACCCCGGTGGTTCCGGATGTGAACATAATCAACCCAAGATCGGAGCCAGAAACGGTTGCGGCTCGGTCCTCGGCTTCCTCGAAAGTCTCGCTAGTACTGCGAGCGAGGAAATCCTGGAAAGAGATCGTTCCTTCCAATACGTCACCACGCAGCACGACGATGTCCTCAATGGAGTCGACCCGTTCGCCAGATTCCCTGAGATCAGAGACATAGTCATTGCCTAAAAAACCAACGACCGTAAACAGAACCTTTACTTGTGCCTTCTCAAGAACAAAGGCGGCTTCCCTCCCTTTGAACCTTGTATTCACCGGCACCAAGACGGCTCCGACTCGGAACACCGCCATTGCAGAGACCACCCATTCCCATGAGTTAGGCGCCCACACAGCCACTCGGTCGCCTCGTTTGACACCTGAAGCAACTAGCGCACCTGCTGCCTGCTTAATTTGTTGCCCTAACTCTGAAAAGTTCAGACTGACACCCCCATCGGAGATTGCTTCGGTTGCAGCAAATTCTCTCGACGCTCGGTCCACCAGAGCGGGGAAGTTGTCAGGAATTGGCGCCGTCATATCTACTTCTTTCTTCCTGGGTTAAGAGTTATTGGACAGCAGCAATTGCTTCGCCGTTGATGAACTGAAAATAGCCATCTGGGTGTGCGGCCCATTCACGCCAGCCTTCTGATATGGCTTCTAACTCTTCCCAAGTAGCGTATCCGTACTCCATTGCCTGAGTAGGGAAGCTGGTACTAAGGCAGCGATCTGCCCATGACAGGCCCCAGTTTTCTCTTTCCTCTTTGGTCGCATAAACACCAGCCGTCGCAGAGCATTTAACTTCGTGCAAGCCAGCTTGATGAAACCAGGCCAAAAGGTGCCGGCCCGCATCTGGTTCGGCCCCATTGTGTCGAGCAACTAGATGGTAGATGCGTCGCCATTCATCAATCATTTCCGATTCTGGACTGCAGGACATCGTGTAATAGTCCGCATCGCGGACTGCCACATGACCTCCTGGGCGAGTGACTCTTGCCATTTCCACTATCGCTAAAACTGGGTCCGCTAGGTGCTGCAAAACTTGGTGGGCATAGGTCAAGTCAAACGAGTTATCAGGATAGGGAAGCTCATAAACGGATGCCTGTTCCAGCGAAATATTTGAACACCCGGCATCGTCTACAGCTTTTTGCGCTGTCTGAAGGATTTCTTCGCCAACATCTATACCGACTACAGAACCGTCCACAGCCCATCTAGCAAGACCAACGGTAATTGACGCCGGACCACACCCAACATCCAAAATTTCCGACTGCGCTGAGATCATGGGACGAACAAATTGAGCACAACTCTCGGCAGTTCTCTTGGCATGTTGATTCACTGCCGCTGGTTGATGCCCATGGGTATATACGTCTCGTTTGACCATTAACTAAACCTAGAAGATTGAGACTCAGTAGTCACTTGCTAAGCATGTCAGGTACTCAGATTCTTCTTGACTACGGTTACTGCATGTCAAGCTTTTCCATTCGTAGGTCTAACTTCAAGGGCTGAATGCCCAAGAACGCTCCTGTATCCACGATGCACCAACCATTAACCCCTGATTACTACAGCTACGAGTGGGCTGCCGTGGAGTCGGTGTCATGCTCTACGGACGGTGGAGTTGTAGTGAGTTGGAAGGACGGCACGCAATTTGAATGTCACCCGTTGTGGCTCCGAGAAAATGCTCCCGGGCCGGGCGGCATCGACCCGCAGTCCAAGGAAAATGATCTTGATATCGTCGATTTGAACCTCGAAACACGGATTACAAATGCTCACATCGAGGATGGAGCGCTGGTGGTCCGATTTGAGCCCGAAGGGCGCAGCGTCACATTTCATCCTGGGTGGTTACGACATGTCGCAGAAGGCGGACACCAGCCGTTCGCGTCGTTGCCTGAACCCCAGCTTTGGAAGGCCACCGATTTTAAAGAGCCTCCGACGTATGACGGGTCTTCGGTCTTGGAATCTGACCAGGTGTTATCTCAATGGCTAGATGATCTCCTGACTCACGGTATGGCGCGCCTGACAGGTCTACCGACCACCACAAATACAGTTCAGGCGGTAGCCAATCGAATTGGCGTCCTTCGAGAGACAAATTTTGGCACTACGTGGAATGTAAGCGTAGATCTCAATCCGAATTCAACCGCTAACACGAGCATGGGCTTGCCCGCCCATAGCGACCTTCCTTCACGAGAAACCCCACCCGGCTTCCAATTGTTGCACTGCCTCAAAAATACTGTGCATGGGGGTAGCTCAACGATGACTGACGGCCTAGCGGTAGCGAAATACTTTGAAGATGAAGAGCCGGAAATATTCGAACTGCTTACGTCAAAGAAATGGACGTTTTCTAATCGGGATGGTTGCGAAGATCATCGATGGACCGGTCCAATAATCGACAAGGGCGACGGAAGAGTGCCTTGGACTTTCAGGGCGTTCCACCCAGTTCGTGGATTTCCAGCAATGCCATATAGAGATATAACTAATGCCTATTTGGCCATGCAACGGCTCGGACACGTCGCTAATAGCGACGCTTTCCAAATCCAATATGATTTCCTGCCCGGAGATCTAGTCGCCTTCGACAATCGACGTATTTTGCATGGTCGAACCGCGTTTGATTCAACTTCCGGTACCAGGAAATTGCGCGGTACATACCTTGACTGCGACGAGGTCTACTCACGGGTCCGAGTTCTACGGCGATATTTAGCCACGACCAGCGCTAATAAAAGTCTCCCCACAGCACGAAAGGACTGCAATGCCTGAAGTTTTCATCACTTGCGCCGTAACAGGAGCTGGCGACACTGTCGGAAAATCCGACAAGGTTCCCTTTACTCCGGAAGCCATCGCTAGCGACGTGGTTGCAGCTGCTGCAGCGGGCGCTGCAATCGCACATATCCATGTGAGGGACCCAATAACGGGAGACCCAGACCGGACCGTGGACTACTACCAGGAGGTCGTAGAACGTGTTCGAGCTTCTGATACCGATGTGGTCATCAACTTGACCGCTGGTATGGGTGGTGATCTGGTGATCGGCTCGGTCGAGGCGCCGATCCCACTCAACCCCAACGAGACTGACCTTGCGGGCGCCACGGAGCGGCTTGATCACGTTCGCTTGTTGCGGCCTGAGATCTGCACGCTTGATTGCGGGACTATGAATTTCGGTGAAGGGAACTATGTGGCTACCAACACTCACGACACTCTTTCTGAAATGGCCCGTCAAATTAAGGCCATCGGCGTGCGGCCCGAAATTGAAGTCTTCGATACCGGACAGCTATGGGAAGCGAAGGCACTTGTAGATCAAGGACTGATTGAAGCTCCGGTAATGGTTCAGCTCTGCATGGGAGTCAGATGGGGTGCCCCCAATGACCTAAACACTTTCATGGCCATGGTGAACAACGTTCCTCAAGATTGGACATTCTCTGCTTTCTCCTTAGGCAGAGATCAACTGCCATACGTAGGCCTTGCAGCTATAGCTGGCGGAAATGCTCGAGTTGGCTTAGAGGACAATCTCTACCTCGATCGCGGAGAGCTAGCTACCAACGAAACCCTTACAGCAAGGGCGAAGAAAATTTTGGAAGACATGAATTTCGACGTAATAGGACCAGACCGGGTGCGCGAAAAATTGGAACTCAGGAAATGGACTCCGTAAGAAAGATCTCACCGCCTCGACAAGTCGCAATTATCGGAGCTGGGGTTATCGGAGCTGCCTGGGCGGCTCGCTGGCTTCTTCGAGGCTGTGATGTATTGATCTACGACCCATCTGACGAAGCTTTGCAGATAGTTCCAGAGGTCCTAGAAAACGCCCGGTACGCGTGGGAAAGGATGGGAACATCACCTAAGAGTGAGGGTTCTCTCACATACACAAAAACAATTGATGAAGCTGCGGGAAATGCTGATTTCATACAAGAAAGCACCCCCGAGGATCTGCAAATCAAAAAGTCTATTCTGCGGGAAATAGAGATCTCGGCAGACAAGAGCGCCTTGATTGCATCTTCAACGTCTGGTCTCCTGCCTTCAAATCTTCAAGACGAAATGCGGCACCCAGACCGTCTCGTAATCGGACACCCGTTCAATCCGGTTTATCTAATACCGATGGTGGAGGTCGTAGGCGGAGAGAAGACTTCTGCTGAGTCAATTTCGACTGCCATGTCCTTCTACACGCATGCTGGGATGAAGCCCTTGCATGTTCGCGTTGAGATAGATGCATTCATTGCCGATCGTCTCCTTGAATCTGTCTGGCGTGAAGCACTTTGGCTTGTTGAAGACGGAGTGGCGACCACACAAGAAATTGACGATGTTATTCGGTTCGGGTTCGGCCTCCGGTGGGCACAGATGGGCCTATTCGAAAATTACCGGATAGCTGGAGGCCGGGGAGGAATGGAGCACTTCATTAGGCAATTTGGCCCATCTCTTGACTGGCCCTGGTCGAGATTGACCGACACTCCAGAAATGACCGAAGAGCTAGTTAACCGAATTGCTGAGCAATCAGATGCTCAGTCAGGCGAGTATTCAGTTCGAGAGCTCGAAAGAATTCGAGACACGAACTTGGTCGACATGATGCTCGCTCTTGAGAACAATGCTTGGGGAGCCGGACTAGCAATCCGTGATCTCCGGGAGAACCTGAACTAGGTCTTACTCTTCAATCGAAATCGCGAACTCAGGGCAATTGGCTGCCGCAAGGCGAGCTTTGTCTTCAAGGTCGTCGGGCACGATGCCATCATCTAGCTCTGTTGCATATCCGTAGTCATCAACATCAAATAGCTCAACAGCGAGAGAGAAACACCGGTTGTGTCCCTGACATTTTTCAGTATCGACACGCACACGCATTCAAATTCCCCTTAACCCCGTCAACTGATAGGTCCAAGGTAGCTCTATTTAGTTGCAGACTCTCGTTGAGATGCGGAGTTTGCGTGCAAGCCTCCACTTATATGGGTTACGTAGCCGTTAGCCATCTAACATGTTCGCAGGGGAAGGAGATCAGCAATGAGCCAATCCGAGGTAGAGGCACTATCAACTGAAGAGCTAGATCCGACAAAGCAGTGGCATAAAACGGCCTGCGTGTTGTGCTCCGCCAACTGCGGAATTGAAGTTCGAATCGACGGGCGAGAAATCACTCGTGTCCGCGGGGATAAAGATCACCCGGCCAGCAAGGGTTATACCTGCGAAAAGGGCCTTCGAGTCAATCACTACCAGAATGGCCGCGATCGCCTGACGGGCCCGCTGAAAAAGATGGAGGACGGCACCTTCCAAGAGATCAGTTGGGATCAGGCGATCAAAGAAGTAGCCGATCGACTTGTCGGCATCCGCGACACTTACGGCGGCGACAAAATTATGTACTACGGAGGTGGAGGCCAAGGCAATCACTTCCCTGGCGCTTATGCCCGAAGCGTTTTACAGACCCTAGGAGTGCAATATAGAAGTAATGCCTTAGCCCAGGAGAAAACCGGCATGTATTGGGTGCAAGGAAAGTTCTTTGGCCGTCAAGACATTGGTGCATCGCCTGACTTCCATCACACGGACTGTGCCGTTTTCATCGGGAAAAATCCCTGGCATAGCCATGGTTTCCCTGAGGCTCGAAACGTGTTGAACGCTATTAAAAATGATGAGGACCGAAAGATCGTCGTTTTTGATCCACGGGTGTCGGAGACCGCGAATATTTCAGACCACCACCTCCGGGTAAAACCTGGGACGGATGCCTGGGCCCTAGCCGCAGTGTTGGCCACAATGGTTGACGAGGGATTAACCGATGAGAAGTTTTTGAAAGAGCAGTGCGTGGGCTGGGAAGCGCTTCGTCCCCTTCTTGAGGAAGTTGATATTTCTGACTACGCACGCAAATGCGGAATCGACGAAGAGCAGATAAGGGCAGCTGCTCGAACAATGGCTAATGCCCGATCAATGGCGACCGAAGAAGATCTGGGAATCGAAATGGCGCCGCATTCCACTCTGAACAGTTGGCTTCAACGACTGCTTTATCTGCTTACCGGTAACTTTGGAAATGAAGGGGGCATGAATATCCCTAACCGGCTGGCTCCCATATGTGGGCATAGCGCCGACGGAGCGACGGAACCGGTCACTGGAACCCCATTGCTTTGCGGACTGGTGGCGTGTGCGGCAATTCCTGATGCAATTGACACTGAGCATCCGGACCGCTTTAGAGGCATGATCGTTGAGTCTTCCAATCCAATTCACTCTTTGCCAGACTCCAAGCGGTTCCGAGAGGCCTTTGCCAAGCTGGATTGCTTGGTCGTAATTGATGTCGCAATGACGGAAACAGCCCGGCAGGCCGATTATGTACTGCCTGCATGTTCACAGTATGAAAAGGCCGAGGCAACTTTCTTTGCCGGTGAGATGCCATCAAACTACTTCCACATTAGGCAACCGATCTTCGAACCTTTAGGTGACACGCTGCCCGAAGCAGAAATCCACGCTCGGCTAGTGGAAGCAATGGGTGGAGAACCAGAAGGCGTTCAGGAGTTAACAGACGCCGCAGAGGAAAGTCGCGAGGCTTTTGTTGAAACCTTTACACGGCTATCTGCAGAGAACCCTGATCTCGGTGCCAAACTTCCAACGGCTTTATACCGCTCGCTTGGTCGGAGCCTTGGAGAAATGGGTCCTGCAGCCGTAATGTTTGGTTCCGCGATGCAAGCCTCCATGCGCTTTCCAGATGCCATTAGAGCCGCTGGGGTAAAAGGTGACGGCTTAGAATTAGCAAGCAACTTGTTCGATGCTTTACTCGAGGCCAAATCAGGCATGGTGTTTAGCACCAGCGAATATTCGACGAGCTTTGATCGGATCAAGACTCCCGATGGCAAGATTCATCTTCATATAGAAGAACTGGTAGAAGAGTTGCAAGGGCTAGCTTCAGAAGAGCCAGCCTCCCCCACGGATGCTTACCCATTTGTTCTCACCGCTGGAGAACATCGTGGTTCGACCGTCAATGACGTCATTCGAGACCCCTCTTGGCGTAAGAAGGATAAAGACGGTGCACTGCGGATCAATCCGGTCGACGCGGAGCAAATAGGAGTTGTAGATGGCCAGCGAGTTCGAGTAATTACCAAACGAGGTGAAGCCGAAGCCCCTGCCGATATCACAGACACCATGATGGAAGGTCAAGTCAGTTTGCCTCATGGTTTCGGCATGGAATATCCCGACGAAACTGGCGAACACAAGATCCATGGAGTCGCGGTAAACGAACTGACTGACCTGGAGGACCGTGACTGGCTAGCTCTAACACCCCACCATAAACACGTGAGGGCTCGACTGGAAGCTGTGCCCGGTTAACTGCTTATTCGTAGCCTTGCCACGTATCTGAAATCGGCAGCGGAACACCGTCGCGAATTGCCGCATGTCGTTCACGAATTTGCTTTGGAATGTGAGCTCGGACGTATTCCACCTCTTGAGCCAAAACTAAGTCAACCAACTCCAACCTGTCCGGGGTTTGCTTCCAAGCAATCGGCACGTAAATGGGAAGTTCGAAACGACGCAACCTGTCCAAACCGAGGTAAATGGCTTTTTGATACTTGAAGCGGTCCTCCCAATCCCAATGAGCAGGAGCGAAACCGGTTCCAGGGTCTAGAACCAATCGATCCCGTATCCCCCATCTCGTCGCTCGCTCTAGTTGCAAGTCAAACCAATCAACCATTACTTGGACCGGATCGCCTTCAACATGCTTGAGGTGCCGTGGGTCAGGCCCGAGCATGAAAGGCAACACAACTTGAATCTCTCGTTCAGCTGCTAGTTCGATCATTTCGTCAGCCTGTAAAGCATCAGCAGCATTCAGAACTGCTGCACCCGCGTCAAGGGCCTTCCTAGCTGTATCTACTTGCCAGGTGTCGATAGCTACATCTACGCCAAGAGAGAGCAGACCTTTCAATGGTTTCTCGAGTATTGACCACTCTTCGTCAGGGTCAACGAAACTTGCGTCTCCATGAGATGCCTGAGCTCCAAGATCTAAGTGGTCTGCTCCTTGCGAGAGAAGTTCCGCCCCATACTTTCTGGCTTCCTCTTCGTTGGACACCACTGAAAACTTCGCTAAAGAATCTAAAGATGCGTTAACGACTCCAAAGATCTCCATATTTGGAACCTACCTTGCCTGCTCTATCGACATAGCTTGAGCATCCACCTTTGTTCTATAGACACTGGCTGAAACTACCCCCACAACCACAACGACCAACCCCATAGATATCAAGGTCTTTCTGAGCCCAAAGTTGTCAGCGCATATTCCAAGAGGCAATGCCGCGACACCAAAGAGGTTGAAACCCAACTGAAGCAGGGATTGCATCCGACCGTGATACGCCGCTTCGCTGTTAGCTAATGTCAATGTCGCATTCATGGACTGGAAGGCGGCAGTTGCAGCGCCAAGGCCAAACATAACAACCATCGCAACCCCAAATGATGGAGCTGCACCTAGAGCGGCAATACCGAGCCCAAATCCGACAACCGCCGAATTGTGGATTTTCCAGGCAACATTTCCTCTGGCTCTACCTGCTATGGCAAGGGCAGCCAAAAGGCCTCCCACGGCCCCCACTGCTGATAGCCACGCGTATCCGGTGTTGCCTGAAGAAAACAGATCCTCCGACACACTCGGCAGAAATGCAACGTATGGAAAGCCAAAGAACAAAGCAAAGGCCGAAGTCATTAGTAGTAACGGAACTGGCCACGTTGCAAGTCCATATTTGATTCCGTCCAGGAGGTCAGTGACAGCGGATGGTGCTCGTGAGTTCGATTGCGGGTGACCCGCTGGCAAGGAAACAAAGAAGAGCGCACTTGAAGCCGTAATTGCACTGCTAACCCAGTAGACAGCGCCGATACCAAGAGTAGGGAGACCCAAGAAGACGCCAGCTATAACTGGCCCGATGACTCTGTTCAGGTTCATCGAGATCTGAGACAGGACGATCCCATTCGCCAAACGGCTAGGCCCCACAAGCTCGGCAGTAAAGGCCATTCTGGCCGGCAGTAAACCGCTGAATCCAGCAGATTGAATCGCAGATGCCACTAACAACATCCAAAAGGTGACGAAATTGAACTGGACGGCTACCGCTATCCATAACGAGGAAGCGAAAAGTAGGCCTGTCGAAATCATCAGCATCCGGCGCTTCGGAAACCGGTCCGCCGCTACTCCGCCAAGAGGAGTTGTGACTAACCCTGTCAACCCAAACGCCAGCGTCACCGCACCTAATGCAGCATTGCTACCTTCAAGGTCTTTTGCTAGTGCTCCGCGCGCAACCATTTGGGCGAAGATCGCGAGGGAAAATAGGTAGCCGCCAGCCCACAAACGGCGAAATGAGGGGATGGACAAACTCTCGAAGGTAGCCCCACTCATCGTCGGGGCTTGGCGCTACTCAAACGCACTGAGGTCGCGAACAGCTCCCTTATCTGCGCTGGTAGCCATCAATCCGTATGCTTTTAACGCAGTAGAAACCTTGCGCGGTCGCTGCATCTCAGGCTTCCAACCCATTTCATCTTGGAAATTGCGGCGTTCTACCAGTTGACTTTCAGATACATCAAGACGGATTGACCGGTTCGGAATATCGATGTGAATAATGTCGCCGTCTCTAACTAGACCTATCGTGCCGCCCGCCGCAGCCTCCGGCGAAACGTGACCGATAGAGAGTCCAGAAGTACCTCCCGAGAACCTTCCATCAGTCAGCAGGGCACAAGCCTTACCAAGCCCTTTCGATTTCAGGTATGAAGTTGGGTACAACATTTCTTGCATACCAGGGCCGCCCCGCGGTCCTTCATAGCGCACCACCACGACAGACCCCGCGACCACCTTGTCATTCAAAATGTGATCGACAGCTTCATCTTGACTCTCAACGACGTGGGCAGTCCCCGTAAAAACAAGATTCGAATCGTCCACCCCAGCCGTCTTTACGACACAACCATCTTCAGCCAAGTTGCCGTATAGAACAGCGAGCCCGCCGTCGGCACTATAAGCATGTTCGACTGAACGGATGCAGCCGTTTTGGCGATCAAGATCTAGTTTGTTGTAGCGCTCATCTTGACTAAAGGCCACCTGAGTAGGAATCCCCGCTGGACCCGCTCGATAGAAGGTGTGCAAATCTGCATCGTCATTTGTCGCAACGTCATACTTTGTCAACGCTTCGAACAGGCTAGGTTCATGAACCGTTGGGACCTGATTGTTGAGCAATCCGGCTCGATTCAACTCGGCCAGGATGGCCATCACTCCCCCGGCGCGATGCACATCTTCAACGTGATACAACTCCGTGGCCGGCGCTACCTTACAAACATTGGGAACCTTTTTCGAAAGCCTGTCAATGTCTGACATGGTGAAGTCAACTCCACCTTCCTGCGCTGCAGCTAAAAGATGCAAGATGGTGTTAGTGGAGCCGCCCATAGCAATATCGAGACACATCGCATTCTCGAAAGCGGCAAAACTTGCGACATTTCTAGGGAGAACAGAGTCATCGTCTTCTCCGTAATATCGCCCGCAAAGTTCCACCGCTAGACGTCCCGCTCTCAGAAATAACTCTCTTCGATCTGCGTGGGTTGCCACAACCGTCCCATTACCTGGAAGGGAAAGCCCTAAAGCTTCCGTTAAGCAGTTCATTGAGTTAGCGGTAAACATTCCTGAGCATGAGCCGCATGTCGGGCAGCCAGAGCGTTCCATTTCAGCTACGTCTTCATCGCTCACAGAGTCATCTGCGGCAACGATCATGACGTTAATTAAGTCGACTTTGTTTTCGGCCAGCTTTGTTTTCCCAGCCTCCATTGGTCCGCCAGAAACGAAAACTGTCGGAATGTTCAAGCGCATAGCGGCGTTGAGCATCCCGGGAGTTATCTTGTCGCAGTTACTGATACATACCATCGCGTCAGCACAGTGCGCCTCAACCATGTATTCAACCGAATCAGCAATTAAGTCTCGACTCGGGAGACTGTAAAGCATGCCGTCATGGCCCATTGCAATACCATCGTCTACTGCGATGGTGTTGAACTCTTTCGCAACTCCGCCTGCCGCCTCAATTTCACGAGCTACTAGCTGACCCATGTCTTTCAAGTGCACATGCCCTGGAACGAACTGGGTAAAGGAGTTTGCTACCGCGATAATTGGCTTATGAAAATCTTCGTCTGTCATCCCGGTGGCGCGCCAAAGAGCCCGGGCGCCAGCCATGTTCCGGCCGGCAGTGGATGTCGCTGAACGATACTGAGGCATGACTTAATTCTAGAACCTTGGCCGCCTTTACGGGCTTAAATGTTCTCCTTCGGTCACTAGCTTTGATTATNTAGAGCTTCACTNAGNAGNTCNAGNAANCGNCGNNNAGCCGGNTAATAAAGCCAGTAGGNANCTCGATCCCCNGTCCTAGTTAGTGCTTCNCCACGATTAATAATCCCNGNGAAATCAGCTCTGANNTTNGGNNTNAACAAGAATNTTTTTCCAGGCCCANCAGGGAGCATCNAAACCAAACTCTCCTTCGCCGTNTTCTNCTTTTCCNTNGATTTNNGTTACNGAAACNAGNNCACCGGTATCAAAGGTAAAGCGAACAGACTTATCATCGACTCCTAGNCGGAAGGCACCCGTCCANAANCTCGTTGCCTGCCGAAAGGCTTCGTCCGAGCTGCAAGTATCGCCNACTCGGACNGCAGCCCGAATCANAACACTCGCTGTCNAGTTCACGACATCCGCATTCCATTNCTTATCGCCATNGTTTGACCNGTCATTCCCGAAGACTCATCGCNACCGAGNTANANGGCNAGNTTCGCTATCTCATCNGGCGAAAGGATGCGGCCCATAGGNGTCCTCTTNGCCAATTGTTTTCGGAGNTCNTCAGATTCGGCTCCGACNAGGTCAGCAAATCCNTCAAGCATAGGTGTGTCTACGAAACCAGGACAGATGGCATTGCACGTAACNCCGCTTGANGCCANCTCNAGAGCCATGCACCGCGTNAGCCCNACNGTTCCATGTTTCGAAGCGTTGTANGGAGCCTGGCCCGGTGATTCGAAAAGTCCNGCGGTTGAAGCAATATTGACAATGCTCCCACGNTGNCTNTCNATCATTCCGCTCAGGAATGCCTGACTCACACGGACNACNCCCACNACGTTNACTTCGTAAAGANGGGAGTANGTNTCTGGCTNGATNTCAANGAANCGGCCNGCNGCATGAATACCGGCATTATTGACNACNATGTCNGCNCCGCCTANTTCCTGATGNACAAAAGCGGCCATTGCANNGACNGAATCNCCTTCCGAAACNTCGCAGGCTANNGGGANAACGNTTCCCGGAGGTGCTTCTGCNGCTGTCGCCTCTAGGTCNTCNAATNGCCTGCTNGTNATNACNCATTGNGCCCCTTCTTTGGCNTAAGCCAANGCTATNGCNNTACCTATNCCTCGTCCGCCGCCNGTTATGACNGCGCGTTTGCCCTTTAGTCTTTCNNTCATTCNTTTNTTCTTCCTGTGTTNNGGAGATTANGACNNTNATNNCGGAACGGACATTGTCTGNCCGACNTGGTCCGGGATCTCNAACTCNCTATGACTNTTCCANATTTCTNNCAAACGAAGAAATGCGCTGTCTTCCATTTCCGAGACTCGACGAGTCTCCTCTGACACATGAAGCGACATCACTTCACACGTAGCTGCGACNAAATCTTCATCCGAGTTCCACATNACTTGAATCGCGTGTATCCGTTTTCGATCGAATCCCAAAAGTTGGGTGGTAACTCTCAANTTTGCNCCTTCTTGGACTTCNCGCAGATAGGTCACATGATTCTGGGCTGAGAAGGTGGTTACGTGATGGACGTCGCGGTGAGCTCGGCCGAGCCCAATGAAGTCCATCCAAGTTTCGATGGCGTCATCGAAACAGACTAGATAGAAGCCTGCGTTGAAATGCCCGTTGAAGTCGATCCACTCAGGCTTAACCACGGCCCCATATCCATCGAAAGGTCCCTGCGCCTTATCCAAGCTCCGATCTTGGCTCACCATCTCACCTCAGTCTCTAATACCATCGGCCTTTAGCCGTTCTAACAATTTCCTCTTGTCTTCATTTAGCACGATTAAACCAANAAGACAGAGTTAGATTGAGTGAATAACCGGCTGTCCGNAGAAACGANCGATATGCGATTTACCCCAACCGAGCTAANNAAACAAGAATTNGAACTTCAANGAGAGGTTCGAGNTTTTCTCCTTGAGGAGCTGCCACCAGGCTCACATGAGCCTTGCCTCGGAATGGCTGCCCGAAAAAACAAAGAGTTTTCACTGAAGATGGCAGANCGAGGNTGGGTCGGCATGGCCCTACCTACAGAATGGGGTGGNTCGGACCGCACCGCTGTTGACCGCTTCATCGTCGTAGAAGAGATGCTTCGGTGGGGTGCGCCAGTGGGTCACCATTGGGTAGCGGACCGACAAACAGGAAACGTGATCCTCAAATTCGGNACAGAAGAACAGCGAGAACGATTTCTTCCTGCGATCTGCCGAGGNGAGCTCGGGTTCTCAATCGGAATGAGCGAACCAGACAGCGGTTCTGACTTGGCCTCCGTAAGCACGAAAGCGGAAGCAACAACAGGNGGTTGGATTATAAACGGAACAAAAATATGGACATCCGGCGCCCACGAGAATGACTGGTTTGTATGCCTTTTGCGCACNTCACCGCTGGAGGATGGCAANAAGCACGCCGGATTGTCNCAGTTTCTGATCGACTTAAAATCACCCGGACTNGAAATTAGCCCCATCCCNTTTCTTGACGGNTCACATCATTTCAACGAAGTTACCTTCAACGAAGTATTNGTTCCCGAAACTAACGTTGTCGGTGACCTCGGAATGGGCTGGCACCAGAACACCACNGAGATGGCCTACGAGAGGGGCGGNCCGGATCGCTGGCTCTCCCCATTCTCGACAGTNGAACAGTTACTCCGCGANGCGCGCGGCACAGATNTNGAGCCGGTAGTCAGTGACTTATTCGGTGAACTCATTGCTAGGTGGTGGGGAATCCGCAACCTATCTCTCTCAGTTGCGAGGCTCATCGATACCGGCGAAGCTCCTTCAGTTGAATCATCTTTGGTNAAAGAGATGGGAACACGATTCGAACAAGAGGTAATCGAAAAACTGGTCCATCTAATAGACCTCGAATANTCGCCTGACTCAGATTCNTTGTTCGAAAGACTNTTAGCGCAATGNGTGGTCACNTTTCCNGGCAACACAATTAGGGGCGGGACNATAGAGATCCTTCGCTCGGTCGCTTCCAAAGGNTTGAAAGGACTACCAGCATGAGTGATGNTTCCGAGGTAGATNCCNTAATCACCGATACTGCAGACCGGCTCTTCTCCCAANTGTGNGATCACGAGTCAATNCANAAGGCTGAAGCAGACGGCCAGGCTTCNGANATTTGGAGCGCCTTCGCCGACACTGGGTTTCCCTGGATATCAATCANCGAGGAGTCTGGGGGTTCCGGAGGGACCTTGTTGGACGCCCTAGAAGTACTTCGTTTAGTCGGGTATCACGCNGCACCAATTCCTGCCGCGGAGACCGGCATTCTCGGCGGATGGCTAATGTCCAGCGCTGGACTAGAGCTACCATCAGGAATCGTTACCGTCCTTCCAAATGGCAGCCAAGGGCTTGCAGTAGAACGAACAGGTGACCGTCTAACCATAAGCGGCCGCGGCCTGCGTGTCCCTTGGGCCCGGGTCGCCGAAACCATCGTGGTGCCTTTAGAGATTGACGGCCAGACCTTCGCCGCTGCGATCGACTCAAGTGAATGCCAGATTAGCCGCATGACCAACATGGCCGGAGAGCCCAGAGATACCGTCGACTTCGAGAATGTCGACGTTTTTGCTGCAGTCTTNCCTTCAGAAATCAACCTTGAAACATTTCGCTTNCGGGGTGCCTTATCGAGAACAGCGTTGATGGCAGGNGCTATTGAAAAAATGAGNCANCTAACNGTCTCNTACACGAATGACCGTGTTCAGTTCGGTCGCCCTGTCGCCAAATTTCANGCTGTCCAACAGCATCTNGTCTGGGGGGCACANGACGCTGCGCTTGCTCGAATGGCNGCAGAGTCCGCNGGNCGCGAAGCNAATAGGGGCCCGGCNTTATTCGAAATTGCTGCCGCAAAATTGATCGCAAATCAGGCANCCGCCCGGGCAACAAAAGCTTGTCACCAAGCTCACGGNGCAATGGGCATGACACAGGAGTACCCNCTTCACCATCTGAGTCGGCGCCTTTGGTCTTGGCGNAAAGAATACGGTGGAGACGCTGAGTGGAGTTCCTGGCTAGGGCGTGTTGCCGTAGCNCAGGATGCCGACGGNCTNTACCCGTTGATAACTGGCGGGTCAGCCGTTTTAAGCTGAGGGTCANGCCTTTANTCGCAACAACCGCCGATCAGACCTAGCATCAGGACATGACTGAATTCGGTGTATATGGCGATTTACATGTTTCGATAGAGGGACACGTTGCNACGGCNGAAATACGACGCCCTCCAAACAACTTCTTCGACCTCGANCTAATTGATGGCTTAGTTTCGTCCTTTACCGACCTTGACCAAGAGGATGCCTGCAGGGCAATCGTTCTTTGCGCAGAAGGTAAGAACTTCTGNGCCGGCGCNCAATTCCACAATGACGGCAGTAGAGGCGGTGAAATTACCGCNAAGAACCCAGATGGNTCAGCGCGTCATCTTTANGACGCTGCNTTCGATCTTTTCAGTTGCAAGACTCCAGTCGTCGCCGCAATTCAAGGAGCGGCCGTCGGNGGTGGTCTGGGAGTTGCATGCTTTGCTGACTTTCGAGTCGCNGCNCCAGAAGCTCGCTTCACCGCAAACTTTGCNCGTCTCGGGTTCCATCATGGATTTGGATTAACAGTTACTCTGCCTTCGCTAGTTGGCCAACAAAAGGCTTTGGAACTNCTGTACACCGGGGCNCGAATCAAAGGCGAAGAAGCNGCTGNGATNGGACTAGTGGATAAATTGGCCCCGCTTTCTGATCTCCGTGCCGCCGCTAACGACNTGGCGGTTGAGATAGCAACTTCAGCACCACTCGCTGTCGAATCAATCCGAGAGACAATGCGGGGGCATCTTCCNAACGCTATAAGACTTGCGACTGACCGNGAAAAGGAAGANCAAGATCGATTACGCACCACNGANGACTGGAAGGAAGGNGTNAACGCTATGAATGAGCGTCGCCTCCCATCTTTCTCGAGAAAATAGAAAGCCANCGGNAAGAACATTGTTATGAGTGACCTCAACGAAGANGATATTCGCTCTGCTCTCGACATGGTCCTCGAACGACGTAACGCTGACACTCGGCTAACCACTATGGGGGCAGGGTCTGACGACCTTGATGCCGGTCGCAGGTATCTCGCTAGCACGGTGACTAAAGGATGGCATGTTCCGGCTTGGCCCTCCGAACATGGAGGCAGGAATGCTTCTGCGAGTCAGAACGCACTCATCGGCCGTGTATTGCGAGAATTCATAGTCCCTGACCTTTACCCATTCGCGATTGGGCTAGGTATGGTCGGCCCAGCCTTATTGGCTCACGGCACCCAAAGCCAGCAAAACGAATGGCTCAGACCAATAGCTTCGGGTGCATCAATTTGGTGCCAGATGTTCTCAGAACCCGAAGCTGGTTCGGATCTCGCCAACGTTGCCCTGCAAGCCAAACAGGACGGCGAAGAATGGATCCTCGAAGGACAGAAGACTTGGACTAGTAGGGCAATGTGGGCTGATTGGGCAATTTGCCTCGCTAGGACTGACCCTGGGCAACCAAA
This sequence comes from Methanobacteriota archaeon, assembly GCA_002708695.1. GTDB lineage: Archaea > Thermoplasmatota > Poseidoniia > Poseidoniales > Thalassarchaeaceae > MGIIb-N2. Next base: position 32,989 of record PAOZ01000001.1, read on the forward strand.
ACATAAAGGCCTAACAATGTTTGCCCTACCAATGTCACTTCCCGGAGTCCAAATTCGACCCTTAATGCAAATGAATCGAGATGCTCACTTCAGCGAAGTATTTGTTGACGATGCTCGCCTCAAGGATGAATGGCGGGTAGGCGAAGTTGGAGAAGGGTGGCGGGTCGCCATGACAGTACTGGCACACGAACGCGCCGGTGGAGGGAGCCGCGGCGGCGGTGACGGCGGCGCAAAAGGACGACGAATTCCCAGCTGGATAAGCGACCTTCAATTATCAGATAACGCTCAAAGTGCTGTTACCAGTGACGAGATTATGAGTCTTTACTCGCATGATTCCGTCAGTCGTTGGACAGCACAGCGTGCTGCTGATGAAGCTCGTTCAAGCGGAGCACCTGGACCTGCAGGTAGCGGAGCGAAATTAAGAACTGTGCGGTCGTACAAGGGGCGCTCGTACCTAACAAACCGCGTTTCTGGAGCACACGGCATGCTTGAGGAAGGGCATGGATACATCGAGGTCATGACAGCCCCCTCTATGTCGATTCGCGGTGGAACCGACGAAATCCAGCGGAACATTCTCGGAGAACGAGTTCTTGGCCTTCCCGGGGAACCAAGATTGGATCGAGAAGTTCCATGGAAAGACAGTCGGCGCGGTTTAATCTGACGTCAACGTCGCTCTCGTAACAACACTTCTTGCGCGATGGTGGCCACGTGACTGCCATCAGGCGCAAACAAGTTTCCGACAGTCATACCTCGAGATCCATTTAACCCATGACAATCCCAGTCATAAAGATGCCATTCATCAGCGCGCATTGGCCGATGAAACCACATCGCATGGTCCAATGATGCCCCCATGAATCGCTCCTGATATTCCTCTCTAGGCGCCTGAATGGGATGCAAAGAACGGGCCGCATCGAACTGGACAGCGTCCGAGGTAAATGCAAGCCCACACACGTGTAGACGTTGGTCTTCGGGGAGCTCGCCGCGGACCCTCACCCAACCCATGGACCGTCCGGCGCCAGGGGGACTACTCAGAGTTCTGCGATCCAAAATCGTATTCATGTGATCACCTTCGCGCCCCTTACAATCGTCAGGCTCAGGGGCAAGCGGCATGCGCGCTGTTTGAATTTCAGCGTCATTTTCCGCAACGTGAAATGAGCACGAGAGGTTCAGGATCGCTCCCCCACTCTGGCGGGCCACAACAGACCGGGTGCAGAATGAACGACCATTTCGAAGACGATCTACTTCGTACCGAACAGGCTCGCCCAAAGTCCCGCCACGTATGAAATAAGCATGCACGGAGTGGGGCAAAAACTGTTCGTCCACTGTCGCAAACGCCGCTTTCAGACCTTGGGCAATTACCTGTCCTCCATAGATACGTCCCCACGCATAGTCGGGACTCAGACCGACCCATGTATCAGGACCATGCCCTTCCAACTGCATTAACTCGTTGAACGTTGCTGGGGGTGATGCCATATTGCATGAGGGTAACCCCCTCCTGCCTGGCTCGAAAGGTGGACCTACTTTGGTACGGCTTTCAAGAAATGGAGCTGGCTCCCAACTGATCCCAAATGGAGAAGGCAAAGTGGCTACTCTGCCGACTACCGTCGAGTCAGTGAATCCACTTAATGACTCTCAACTCCACGCCGCCGATGTTCTTTGGGATTACTACCAAAAAGGACTTGATCTCCCTGAGGAAGCCTTTACCGATTTGGATTTCAACGACGGGCTCGCCGTGCAAACCGAAATTCGTCGAAGACGTCTAGAGAGCGGCGCTACCCAAATCGGCTGGAAAGTCGGGTTGACCTCTGACCGAGCTAGACAGCAGGTAGGTATTGACGACCGCCCATTTGGGCACCTGATGCAGCGTTTCGAAAGCGGTGTGTCTATTTCGGCCTCTGCAGTTAACGGAGCAACTATCGAACCTGAAATGTGCTTTACGGTTGGCGAAACGATTTCAGGGCCCAATGTGGATCCAACAATCGTTCCTAAACATCTAGAGCGGGTTGCCGCTGGGTATGAGCTCAATGAACGCAGGGCCGTGGTGGGAGGAAATTTGGCGATGTTGGTTGCTGACAATCTGACTAATTGGGCGATTGTCGAAGGAACTGGGGTCCCCGTTGAGGACATAGACAATATCGATGACACCGAGATAGTTCTTTACCGCAACGACGAGGAGTGCTTTCGCTGCCTACATAAACAAGAAGTCGATAACCCATATATCTCTATTGCTCGGTTAGCAGCAACTTTGCACCGGTTTGGCCTTCAGCTAGAGCAAGGTCAAAAAATAATTACCGGCGCTTACACGCGCCACCAAATTTCATCTGGCGAGAGATGGGTGGCCGAATACTCAAATATCGGCCAAGTAGAAACGGATTACACATGAACGGAACTCTCCCAGTCCCTGACAAGCCTCTAAACGTCCTAGTCACGAAAACCTTAACTCTCCCAGACGTAAGTGCTGAAGACGAGGAAATGATCAGGCAAGCTGCGGGCCCAGATGCGGTCATAACCATCGTTGACAGCCCCAAGGAGGGGGTCGACCACGCTGCGGAAGCTGACGTCATACTCGGTATCACACCAAAGTGGCTCTTTGAAGCTGCACCCAAGCTCAAATGGGTCCACGCCACAGCTTCGGGCGTCGACATGTTTATGTACGAAGAGTTCATTCACAGCAACGTCCTCCTAACCGGTGAGAAGGGGCTGGTAGGTGGCCATCTAGCGGACACGGCCTTTGGTCTCCTTCTGGCTCTCACGAGAAGGATTAAAACCGCCATAGAGCTTGGACCCGAAGGGTGGACTCTTGAGAACCGCGAAATGATGCGCTTCTCTGAGGTCGAACTAGAGGGCTTAACAATGGGTATTGTCGGTTTTGGCGGCACAGGACGCCATCTAGCTCGCAGAGCAGTGGCCTTCGGTATGAAGGTTCGAGCGATTGATGCCTTCTCGGTACCTGCGAGCGACGGGGTTGAAAAAGTTGAAGGCATGGAAGCTCTAGATGACTTGATCGCCGTCAGCGACGTGCTAGCGGTAGGGCTTCCGCTGACAGAAGAAACTAGAGCGATGTGCGATTACCAGTTTTTTCAGGCGATGAAACCAACTGCAATTTTTCTTAATGTCACGCGGGGGGAAATTATCGATGGCGCCGGCCTCGAACAAGCGCTTCAGGAGGGAATAATCGGTGGCGCTGCGCTAGACGTTGCACCAATCGAACCACTGCCTGCAGATAGTCCTTTGTGGAGCTTCGATAACTGTGTGATGACACCCCATACTGCTGGGGCCAGCCAACATAGGGGCCGGAGAAATCTCGAGAGGTTCTGCCGTAATTTGGTCGCTTTGCGCGAAGGGCATGAGCTTGAAGGCATCGTCGACAAAACTGCTGGTTTCTAGATTCCAAGATTTCTTCTCTAGAGACAACCAATGGCTGGCCTAGTCGGGATTCACCTCGATCGCACCAGCCGAAGAAAGCTTCTCTATCTCTTCTTCGGTAAACCCGAATTCAAGCAGCACCTCTTTTGAATGTTGGCCTTTCAGAGGGCTTGGCATTCGAATTTCTGAAGATACCCCTTCCATATTTGTGGCATTTCTAATTATCGAGATATCCCCGGCGGTTGGGTGAACTACTGGGGTGGCCATACCTAGATGTTGGACTTGTGGATCAGAGAACGTTTGGGCCACTGTGTTGACCGGGCCACATGGAACCCCCACAGCGTTGAACCTCTCCACCCAACTATCGCCAGTGTCCTTCAGTAATTCTTTTTCAATGAGATCGTTCAACTCTGCTTTGTTTTCACGCCGCGCAGCGGCCGTGGCAAAGCGCGGATCGCTCAACCATTGCGCTACCCCCAGTTCCTGACAGAACGCCTCCCAGAGACGCCCACCCGAGGCAGCAATATTTATAAAACCTTGAGCAGTCCCGTACATACCCATTGGACCTAGCGTTGGGTGATCATTACCCGCTTGCAGTGGGTTGTCCCCAGCTATTGTCCACCTAGCAGCCTGAAAGTCCAGCATGCCTATCATCGACTCAAGAAGGGACGTGTGCACCCACCGCCCTTCTCCAGTCCGCTGACGTTCGTGAAGCGCCGTCAAGATCCCTATAGCAAGTTGAAGGCCGGCCGTTACATCACTGATAGCAACACCAGCTCTTACAGGCCCATGATTAGCGTCGCCAGTGACACTCATTAAGCCACCCATACCTTGAGCTATCTGATCTACTCCCCCGCGCTCCCCATATGGACCATCCTGACCAAATCCTGAAATTGAACCAAGAATGATTCGCGGATTAATTGATGACAAAGTCTCAAAATCAAACCCCAACTTGTATTTGACTTGGCTTCGCATGTTTTCGACAACCACATCAGCAGACTGAACAAGTCGATGGAACGCTCTGCGCCCATCAGGGTTCTTTAGGTCTATGACCATTGAACGCTTGTTTCTGTGCAGATTTAACTGATCGGGCGAGGAATCCGCACCAGCTTCAAACCCTCCAGAAGGAGACTCCACGCGCACGACGTTTGCGCCCCAATCCGCTAACTGACGAACGGCGGTGGGTCCTGCGCGCGCGATAGTCAAGTCGAGGACCGTAATGTCAGCTAAAGGCATTGACTGGGCCATCGAGTTTTTACCTTGGGTCCGGTTGTGCACCACGGACGAGATGACCTGGACGCATTCCTGTCAATTCACCTCGGCGAGAGACCTCGACGCCACTTACGAATGTGTGGCTGTAGCCCGTAGGGCGTTGGACAAGTCGCTTTCCTCCCGCAGGAAGGTCACGAACTAGTTCAGGGGATCCCACCGATAGCCGATCAAAGTCGATCACATTGAAATCGGCCTTATAGCCAGACTGCAAGAGTCCTCTATCCAAGAGCCCGTAAGTCTCAGCAGTCCTACGGGTCTGTTTGTTCACCAAAAACTCCAAGGAGAGGCGCTCTCCTCTGGTTCTATCTCGACCCCAATGAGTTAGCAGATAGGTCGGATATGAAGCATCACATATGGTTCCGACATGAGCACCGGCATCCCCTACGCCGCAGATGGTATGCGGGTCAGTCAACATTTCGAACACATCGTCCAGGGAGCCTGAGGCGTAGTTTTCGAACGGGTAGAGCAGCAAAGTTTCACCTTTACCGCTAGCCAACAGGTCGAGTGCCAACTCCCAAGGGCTTTCATTCATAGCTTCGGCTCGCGCCGCAACAGACGTCGATGGCTCAGGTTCGTAATTAAGATCGTCCCCTAACTCGAAGGCTCGAGTTAGTGCATAATTCATCCAATCGCTAAAACCATCTGCCGGTCGTTCATCAATGAGTTTTGTTCGCAATTCTCGGTTCTCTCGCAAAAGCGCAGCTCGCTCAGCAAGCGGAAGTTCCGAAATTGCCTTATAGGCCGGGTGATTACCAAACGGATTAACTGTGGCATCTAGCCCAAGGAGAACCCCGATCGGCCTGCAGCCAACCTGGCCGGTCATCGAGAGACCTTGCTTATTGGCGTGCCCAATCTGATTGAGTGTTTCTCTCCACAACACAGGCGAATGGTCAACTTGGATAATGAGGGCCGAGAGGGGCCTGCCCGAAATTCGAGCAGCTTCCTCTAGAGCCTCGAATTCTCCCGGACCAAAGTCACTGTTGACCTGCAAGACACCAGCACCCGAACTCTTCATTGCGTTCGCAATAGCGGCTAGCTCCGGATCGCCGGCACTTAGCGATGGAGTCAATCGGCCATCAGCGGCCTTATGTTTTGTTGTTCGACTCGTGCTGAACCCCAGCGCTCCAGCCTGCAAAGCGTCACTTACTAGATACTCCAGTTGCACAAGTTCGTCTGCATTAGGACGTTCTTGGTGGTCGGCCCCTCGTTCTCCCATGACAAAAAAACGCAGTGCCCCGTGAGGAATCTGGCTCCCAATGTCCATCACGCGCGGCATACTCTCGAGGACATCGAGGTACTCGGGGTATGTCTGCCAGGTGAAATCGATCCCCTCCGCTAAGACGGTGCCCGGAATGTCCTCGACTCCTTCCATCAGATTGATTAAAAAGTCCTCACTTCCGGGTCGAACGGGGGCAAACCCGACTCCGCAGTTCCCGAATACCGCCGTCGTCACCCCATGCCATGACGAAGGGGTCATGTCTGGGTCCCATGTTGCTTGACCGTCATAATGGGTGTGGATATCAACCCAACCCGGAACCACTAACTGGCCATCAGCATCAATTTGCTGACGCGCACTTCCATCGATCTTCCCAACATCAGTCAGTAATCCATCGGAGACCGCCAAGTCACCCATAAATTCAGGCGACCCGCTGCCGTCAACGATGCGCGCGTTTCGAATGACTAGATCATGCATACCCCGAAAGGGTAGTCAGCATTAATCCCGCCCATCGAAAATATCGGACACGGCGAGAATCGAAGCAATATTGGTTCACAAGAGTTGGCTTGAATATCTTGTTGGAGTTCAAGATTCGGCTGTTGCCCGGCAACCCCATACCAGATCTAAAAATAGCTAGCGGTACACCTGAAAGCGCTACGGTTGAGAACTGTGCCCTGGCATCAAGGTGTTTCAGACACGCTGTTCGAGATTGAG
>PAOZ01000002.1 GCA_002708695.1 Methanobacteriota archaeon
TCTTGAGTATGAAAGTAAGAGAATTGCACCGTACAATAAACCTGGATTTATTACTGAAGATACATTTAGACTGAAGAATCACCACCTTAAACATCTAAAACGCTTCCTACATGGGATTGATTGTGATGGTAATGAGTATCCCCAAAATAATATTAGGTTGGAGGATTTAGACTATGTAAAGCTCAAGGAGTATCCAATCTGGAGGAGTCAGGTTAGTAAGAAATGGAATCCTACTCCACCTAAAACTAACCATACTATTCTGACTGAATTAACAACTATAAGAGCTTACTTTGAATTTCTACTAGACAAAGGATACATTCCTAAACCACCTGAATTTAGAAAGATACACAGGGAGTCTTTAAGGGTTAATAGAAGAGATTATTTGAATGTTAGGGAGTATACCCAGACACTTAATACCTTAAGGAAATGGAGTAATGCTACTAACATAACTCCTACTAATTCCTTCAATAGAAAACTTGCATATCAAAGTATACTTATCATGAGTAATAGCTTATGCAGGATAGGAGAATTAAGAGGGTTAAGATGGATGGATTTGGAGGAGAATGATAATTTATCAAAAGAAGATAGGAAGATAGGACACCTAATCAGGGTGAGGAAGGAAATAACTAAAACAGGAATTCCTCGTACCGTACAAAGTGCAACCACTAAAAGATTTAATACTATAAGAGAATTATGTGGTATACCCAAAGTTAGGGGTAGTAAGTTTCCTCATATTCCTCCTGAATATAAACAGCAGTATATTCTCCATACTTATAATCATCCAGAGAAGCAATTAGGCAAATCTAATTGGGATAGAATGTGGAAGGAGATTAGGGATTTATGTAGCGACAGATATTGGAATATGAAGAATATTAGCTGGTATAGTTTCCGACACACAGGAATATCATTCTCTGTTAGTAGGGGAGTCCCATTATTACTATTAAGCAGGAATGCTGGGACAGGTTTGAAGTATATTCAGGATGTTTACTATCATCATGAATCTGAAAGTAAGGCTACTTGGGAAACACTACAGCAGAATAGAAAATTCTATGATAAGGTTAATCACCATAAGGAAGATATGTTAATTGATATGGAAGATGTAGTGCAATTAGTTGGTGATTAGTATAACCGTACAATAAAAGAGGGGGTGTATCTGAATACATCCCCTCTATGCTACTTAACATCTACTAGTGGTAATCTGTAGTATTACTAGCTTACAGAATCTAATAAATCAGACATCAGTTTAAACCATTCTCTAGCATTATATCTCTTACCACTATTATAAATTTTCTTAATTTCTACAAATGCTTTATTTAACTCTGGTATACCCTCATTCATCAGAAGACGATTATCCTCACTAGTAAACTTATTAGCTACATCCTTATATGTTTTCATAGAGACTACCATTAGTATACTCATTCAACATATAACAAAGTGATGGTATAAATTCTTTATTATCTCTTAAATCCATTCCTACTACACCATGAAGATATTCTTCTACTCTTTGAATTACTATCTCACATAACTCCTTCTGATTCTTTCTACTAAATTCTACCTGTTTAAGATTAGTTAGTTTCATTTTATTTAAAGAGCTTCTTATTAGGATTCTGTTTAAGAAATTTAGTATCCTCTTTAACATGATACTCTAGGTATTCTGATACATCACTAAAGGGACTTCTTGCTAGAATCTTATCAATAGCATCAGACATGGGCTTGTTATATGTAATAGTAGGCATAGTAAAATAATCCTTTGAATTGTAATTGTAGAGAATATCTTCTACATTAGTCATTATGTTATTTGGTACGAATCATAAGGTGAGTAGTGAATATTCTTTTCTAGTCATATCTTTATGCAACTGACTATAATTTTTACCATGATGCTTCATTAGAGTCTCCTCCATCATATGTAATCTAGCTGCTTCATAGTCTCCATAAGAGACTTGTTTTACTCTAGGTGCTTTCTGGAAATTAGCCATTTTACTCTAAACAATAGTTGTGGTGAATTTAATGATGTTAGTTTTATTAGATTCCATCAATCCTCATACAAAGTAGCCTTAACCAACATAAGGCAGTTATATTTATTTTAATATAACTCAATTATTTATGTTGAATAAATAAGGTTAAAGTCCTTATGAGACTCTAAAGGATTATCTTTAGTAAGTATTTATCAATCTTCATATCTATCTATAAGAGTCAACACTTTATCAACAGATAATGTTTACAAATAGACATAAATAGGGTATAATATTATCCTTGAGAAGTAATAGATATGAGAAGAAAGAATCTAAACCATCATAATACTAAATCTTACATACATGGATGCTTGACTAACAACTCATGGGACAACACTCATGAGGATTTTATTAGTATGGATGATAAGAAGTTGTATACCTTTTATACTGACTCCATCATAGAGTATCCATTCTTTGAGAAAGTTAAGGCAAAGTATTCAGCATCAAAGTATAAGTATAAGGTTTTTAATCAAGTAGCTGATAAAGGTATATGTCCTCGCTGCAATAAGAAATCAGCATTCTATATGTCTACTAGGGATGGTGATTCGTACAGGGTAGTATGTGCTAATGATGAATGTAGTTTCCCTAATGGTAAGTCTGGGATGCTATTGCATGAGATTATAATGGAATATATGGATGAGGATACAATAAAAGAGTGGAGGGATGCTAGGTATACCAAGAGGAGTTTCTATGGTTGGTATGGTATTAAACCAGAGAATAGAGGGAAGAATAAAACCTAACAGAGCTTTCAATAATTTCAGAAATTTTTATATATCAAATGCTACTAGTTTCAAAATTTCAAATAATAATAATTTTAATGCCCTCAAGCAAGACTTTTTAGCTTACTAGTGTCTAATGAATTAAATATGATGTTTAACTACCGTACACTAAAACCTTACCCATGTTAGTTGTGTTTCATGAGACTTGTGAGTGAATTTGAAATCATAGTTGCGACTAATACTGCATACCAAATGAGGATTATTTAATTCAACATGCATAACATCCCACAAAGTAAGTTTATGCTTTTTAGCTAATATCTCAAATGTTGTCTGCATATTCTGAATACCATTTGCTGCATCTCTAGCCGTACCTACAACCATCATTATGGGATGGAAAATCTTCTTCTTGTAATCAGACTTTTTAATTACCCTTGCTAAATTCTTAAACATTAAATCTATCCTACTATCAAATTCTTCAATACTCATGTTGCATAAGTCTAATGGTGAGTCTGAAGCATAAGGCTCTGCATTTAAATAATATGGTGGTGANGAAAATACNGCATCNACAAAACTACCTTCNCCTTCAAATTCTTTCATCTCACAACCACACCCCTTAATTAACTCAAACTCNCCCTCATTCACCTCTATATGCTTCTCTACAGCATCCTTTGTTAGTTGATAGGACTTATCACATATTTCATACCCNATAAATCTTCTATTGAGGTGTAATGCTGTTATAGCAGTAGTGCCTCTACCATTAAATGGCTCAAGTATTAAATCACCTGGATTAGTGTAATAGTCAATAGCAAANCGAGCATGCTCTGGATTCATCTGATGTAATTTAATCCTAGTTTCCCCAAACCTTAAACTACCTTTTTCAGTCCTAATATCTTCATTATGATTTACTAAATCACAGAGTTGTTTAAGCTCATCATTCTGACGGTTAAACTTCATGATACTCTTTGGATATAATCCCCATCTTTCTTTACATTTGAAATCTAACTCCTTCTGTCTATGTAATTTAAAATCCTCCATCTTTGCTGTATAGAATGCTTGCTTCCAACTCTTACATTTACCACTAATTAAAAGATTACATACACCTAATTGTATACTATCTTTTTCTGATGATAATCTGACTAATTCATTCATAGAGTCAGCCCATTCCGTACCAACCAATAAATCTTTTACTTCAGGATGAAGTTTAGAAATCTGTTTCTTTCTCTGGTATACCCTTTTAGATAATCCTATACCTTCTGCAATATCAGCGATAGTAAGTTTATCTGCATCTTGAGAATATTGATTATCACCTGTAGCATCATAAGTTAATCCTAACTCTTCTAATAAACTTTCCCTCTTTACTATATGGTCGGCAATTTCAATATGATTAAGCTCATTCCTTTNTAGATTCTCATCAACCTCAACTAGCTCACTAAATTTCTTATCAACATCTTTAATAATGCTAGGTATAGTATCATAACCTAATTTTTGGTATGCAAGGAATCTATGGAATCCTGCTAATAAATTATTATTTTTATCAATAGTAATAGGATTTAGTAGTCCTACTTGGCTGATAGATTCTGCAATTTCACTAACCTTATCGTCTGATGGAGTCCTCATCCTAAACTTAACTACAACATCATTTAGTGGAGTATCAATCACTCTCATGGATGCAGTCATGATGCTGAATAATATACCTTTCGCAAATACTAGCTACTAAAAGAGGGGGTGTATCAAAATACATCCCCTCTTAACAATTCAATAAAAAAGGAGGGTAATTTACCCCCCTTAAGTAAACACTAATACATCAACCNCATCAGCATTCACTTCAACACTCACTAGACTTAACCGTACAAACTAATCAGAGAATTGTTAATGCATAGTATATATTTGTCCTTCAAACCTTCATTTTTCTATATTTTAAAATGTTGGGGTATGGTTAATGTATCTTCAGTATCATCAAAAAGAAGCTCACACCACTCACACATTAGAGAATACCTATCTTCGTCATCTAGGTATTGCATTCTATCTAATACATATTCTAATTTTTCCTGACTACCCATAATCCTTCTCCCATTTCTGAAGAGAATCCTTCAGGTTAGATGAAACATCAGGAGGAGGTGGAGTTGGTTTCCACAAACCTTTCATCTTTAAATATCGCTGATGTATAACACCTAGTAGTAATGATTGCATGAAAGATTTGGGTCCATTCTCTAGTAAATCTCTTTCTCTTTTTGATACTCTCCTCTTNGTGTTGAGATAATCTTTCCTCCACTCTGTATCATGAAAGTCATGCATAACTGAATTCCTCCTCTATCAGCAAGCGATACTTCTTATGTGTGAGAGCTTTATCAGAATCCAGATATTGTTGTAGGGATAGTAAGTTTTTATGCCCTGAAATATCCATGATTTGCTTCATATTAAAATTCTTCTCCATCAGATGAGTTAGTCTACTTCTCCTAAATGAATGTGAAGAAGCTCCTATAATTCCTACCCAGTCAAATATTTTCCTGAATACCTCATCAACTGACTGATTAGTAAGTTTCTTNTTACCCTTACCGTACAATAAGTTTCTACTAGAGGANAAGAAAATATAATCATCCTCCTCAAGGTTATTATCATCTATCCATCGCTTTAAATCAGACATCAATTTACTAGGTATAGGAATTTGCCTAGACTCCTTACACTTGGTAGATGATTTCTCCAGCATTACCAACTTATCTTTGATGTTAATATTCCTGACTCTGATAGATGTAGTTTCACCTACCCTACCTGCAAGAAAATACATGGTAGTAGCAAGTAGATTATATTTTTGAGGAAGATTAGCTAGTAATAACTCTAATTGTGATTTGGTAAGGCACTTTGCTTTACCACTCCTATTGGATTTACTCATGATGTAGATGCTACAGAAAAGTTTTAATCAGATGGAATGATGTTTATCTCCCACATCATCTGATTACACCCATTATACCTGATAAAATATCTAAATCATCAGGTAAGAAGTTAAGTATTCATGGTATGTAATGCCTGGTAGACTATGATTACCCCCTTTTCTATGATTACTATTGCATCTTGTTAAAGCTCAAGTTGCTAATATCATGGTAGTATGGTAAAGAAGATTTATTGCAGCAGATTCCGTACCATATCCGCAGAAGATTGATTCACTAATAGACAACATGCAGGAGAATGTGATGGGTTTGTGATTATTGTGCTGATTCACCACATNAGATTGAGACTATGACTAGGCAAGAAAAGGTNTGTAATCAACATGTGATTATTATGAGACTGGGTGTGATTATTATGTGATTATTCTGCTCTGCACTAGATGTAGTGATACTAGTAGGTTTAAGGCATGTAGTGAATCAAAATACTACATGTGGTGAATAAATGCCGACTACACCACATAGGTAGTGTGATTTACATTTAGTAGCATACATGTTATAATAAGTGTTAATCTTACCAAGATAGGATATAAGTCCACAACTCAATAGTCTCCACTAATTCTGCTATTTCTTTACTCTAACTAATCCTAATCATAGAATTTACTGATTCACAACATTCATGGGTGTGATTATTATGTGATTCTGATTCACCACCAAAACTAGCTACATGCCTTTAAAAGGTAAGGGAAAATGGGTTAAGGATAAGGTATTAGTATTACCTCCTAAAGAGGATTGTTATATCTACAAGCGACCAGGCAGTCAGACATATCAATATTTTCTAGCAATAGAAGGTGAAGGTGCAGAAAGAAAGACTACAGGTAAGACAGAAGTAGATGATGCTAAAGCATTTGCATTAGATAGAAAGTTAGAAGTTATGTCTAGGAAAAAACAAGGAATGAAGGCAAGGAGGATTAAGAAGATTTTTGATTTTATGGATGACTATCTTGAGTATGAAAGTAAGAGAATTGCACCGTACAATAAACCTGGATTTATTACTGAAGATACATTTAGACTGAAGAATCACCACCTTAAACATCTAAAACGCTTCCTACATGGGATTGATTGTGATGGTAATGAGTATCCCCAAAATAATATTAGGTTGGAGGATTTAGACTATGTAAAGCTCAAGGAGTATCCAATCTGGAGGAGTCAGGTTAGTAAGAAATGGAATCCTACTCCACCTAAAACTAACCATACTATTCTGACTGAATTAACAACTATAAGAGCTTACTTTGAATTTCTACTAGACAAAGGATACATTCCTAAACCACCTGAATTTAGAAAGATACACAGGGAGTCTTTAAGGGTTAATAGAAGAGATTATTTGAATGTTAGGGAGTATACCCAGACACTTAATACCTTAAGGAAATGGAGTAATGCTACTAACATAACTCCTACTAATTCCTTCAATAGAAAACTTGCATATCAAAGTATACTTATCATGAGTAATAGCTTATGCAGGATAGGAGAATTAAGAGGGTTAAGATGGATGGATTTGGAGGAGAATGATAATTTATCAAAAGAAGATAGGAAGATAGGACACCTAATCAGGGTGAGGAAGGAAATAACTAAAACAGGAATTCCTCGTACCGTACAAAGTGCAACCACTAAAAGATTTAATACTATAAGAGAATTATGTGGTATACCCAAAGTTAGGGGTAGTAAGTTTCCTCATATTCCTCCTGAATATAAACAGCAGTATATTCTCCATACTTATAATCATCCAGAGAAGCAATTAGGCAAATCTAATTGGGATAGAATGTGGAAGGAGATTAGGGATTTATGTAGCGACAGATATTGGAATATGAAGAATATTAGCTGGTATAGTTTCCGACACACAGGAATCTCATTCTCTGTTAGTAGGGGAGTCCCATTATTACTATTAAGCAGGAATGCTGGGACAGGTTTGAAGTATATTCAGGATGTTTACTATCATCATGAATCTGAAAGTAAGGCTACTTGGGAAACACTACAGCAGAATAGAAAATTCTATGATAAGGTTAATCACCATAAGGAAGATATGTTAATTGATATGGAAGATGTAGTGCAATTAGTTGGTGATTAGTATAACCGTACAATAAAAGAGGGGGTGTATCTGAATACATCCCCTCTATGCTACTTAACATCTACTAGTGGTAATCTGTAGTATTACTAGCTTACAGAATCTAATAAATCAGACATCAGTTTAAACCATTCTCTAGCATTATATCTCTTACCACTATTATAAATTTTCTTAATTTCTACAAATGCTTTATTTAACTCTGGTATACCCTCATTCATCAGAAGACGATTATCCTCACTAGTAAACTTATTAGCTACATCCTTATATGTTTTCATAGAGACTACCATTAGTATACTCATTCAACATATAACAAAGTGATGGTATAAATTCTTTATTATCGCTTAAATCCATTCCTACTACACCATGAAGATATTCTTCTACTCTTTGAATTACTATCTCACATAACTCCTTCTGATTCTTTCTACTAAATTCTACCTGTTTAAGATTAGTTAGTTTCATTTTATTTAAAGAGCTTCTTATTAGGATTCTGTTTAAGAAATTTAGTATCCTCTTTAACATGATACTCTAGGTATTCTGATACATCACTAAAGGGACTTCTTGCTAGAATCTTATCAATAGCATCAGACATGGGCTTGTTATATGTAATAGTAGGCATAGTAAAATAATCCTTTGAATTGTAATTGTAGAGAATATCTTCTACATTAGTCATTATGTTATTTGGTACGAATCATAAGGTGAGTAGTGAATATTCTTTTCTAGTCATATCTTTATGCAACTGACTATAATTTTTACCATGATGCTTCATTAGAGTCTCCTCCATCATATGTAATCTAGCTGCTTCATAGTCTCCATAAGAGACTTGTTTTACTCTAGGTGCTTTCTGGAAATTAGCCATTTTACTCTAAACAATAGTTGTGGTGAATTTAATGATGTTAGTTTTATTAGATTCCATCAATCCTCATACAAAGTAGCCTTAACCAACATAAGGCAGTTATATTTATTTTAATATAACTCAATTATTTATGTTGAATAAATAAGGTTAAAGTCCTTATGAGACTCTAAAGGATTATCTTTAGTAAGTATTTATCAATCTTCATATCTATCTATAAGAGTCAACACTTTATCAACAGATAATGTTTACAAATAGACATAAATAGGGTATAATATTATCCTTGAGAAGTAATAGATATGAGAAGAAAGAATCTAAACCATCATAATACTAAATCTTACATACATGGATGCTTGACTAACAACTCATGGGACAACACTCATGAGGATTTTATTAGTATGGATGATAAGAAGTTGTATACCTTTTATACTGACTCCATCATAGAGTATCCATTCTTTGAGAAAGTTAAGGCAAAGTATTCAGCATCAAAGTATAAGTATAAGGTTTTTAATCAAGTAGCTGATAAAGGTATATGTCCTCGCTGCAATAAGAAATCAGCATTCTATATGTCTACTAGGGATGGTGATTCGTACAGGGTAGTATGTGCTAATGATGAATGTAGTTTCCCTAATGGTAAGTCTGGGATGCTATTGCATGAAATTATAATGGAATATATGGATGATGATACAATAAAAGAGTGGAGGGATGCTAGGTATACCAAGAGGAGTTTCTATGGTTGGTATGGTATTAAACCAGAGAATAGAGGGAAGAATAAAACCTAACAGAGCTTTCAATAATTTCAGAAATTTTTATATATCAAATGCTACTAGTTTCAAAATTTCAAATAATAATAATTTTAATGCCCTCAAGCAAGACTTTTTAGCTTACTAGTGTCTAATGAATTAAATATGATGTTTAACTACCGTACACTAAAACCTTACCCATGTTAGTTGTGTTTCATGAGACTTGTGAGTGAATTTGAAATCATAGTTGCGACTAATGCTGCATACCAAATGAGGATTATTTAATTCAACATGCATAACATCCCACAAAGTNAGTTTATGCTTTTTAGCTAATATCTCAAATGTNGTNTGCATATTCTGAATACCATTTGCTGCATCTCTAGCCGTACCTACAACCATCATTATGGGATGGAAAATCTTCTTCTTGTAATCAGACTTTTTAATTACCCTTGCTAAATTCTTAAACATTAAATCTATCCTACTATCAAATTCTTCNATACNCATGTTGCATAAGATCTAATGGNGANTCTGAAGCATAAGGCTCTGCATTTAAATAATATGGTGGNNNNGAAAATACAGCATCNANAAAACTNCCTTNNCCTTCAAATTCTTTCATCTCACAACCACANCCCTTNATNAANTCAAANTCNCCNTCANNCACNTCTATATGCTTCTCTACAGCATCNTTTGTNAGTTNNTANGACTTATNNCATATNTCANANCCAATAAANNTTCTATTGAGGTGTAATGCTGTTATAGCAGTAGTGCCTCTACCATTAAATGGCTCAAGTATTAAATCACCTGGATTAGTGTAATAGTCAATAGCAAAGCGAGCATGCTCTGGATTCATCTGATGTAATTTAATCCTAGTTTCCCCAAACCTTAAACTACCTTTTTCAGTCCTAATATCTTCATTATGATTTACTAAATCACAGAGTTGTTTAAGCTCATCATTCTGACGGTTAAACTTCATGATACTCTTTGGATATATTCCCCATCTTTCTTTACATTTGAAATCTAACTCCTTCTGTCTATGTAATTTAAAATCCTCCATCTTTGCTGTATAGAATGCTTGCTTCCAACTCTTACATTTACCACTAATTAAAAGATTACATACACCTAATTGTATACTATCTTTTTCTGATGATAATCTGACTAATTCATTCATAGAGTCAGCCCATTCCGTACCAACCAATAAATCTTTTACTTCAGGATGAAGTTTAGAAATCTGTTTCTTTCTCTGGTATACCCTTTTAGATAATCCTATACCTTCTGCAATATCAGCGATAGTAAGTTTATCTGCATCTTGAGAATATTGATTATCACCTGTAGCATCATAAGTTAATCCTAACTCTTCTAATAAACTTTCCCTCTTTACTATATGGTCGGCAATTTCAATATGATTAAGCTCATTCCTTTTTAGATTCTCATCAACCTCAACTAGCTCACTAAATTTCTTATCTACATCTTTAATAATGCTAGGTATAGTATCATAACCTAATTTTTGGTATGCAAGGAATCTATGGAATCCTGCTAATAAATTATTATTTTTATCAATAGTAATAGGATTTAGTAGTCCTACTTGGCTGATAGATTCTGCAATTTCACTAACCTTATCGTCTGATGGAGTCCTCATCCTAAACTTAACTACAACATCATTTAGTGGAGTATCAATCACTCTCATGGATGCAGTCATGATGCTGAATAATATACCTTTCGCAAATACTAGCTACTAAAAGAGGGGGTGTATCAAAATACATCCCCTCTTAACAATTCAATAAAAAAGGAGGGTAATTTACCCCCCTTAAGTAAACACTAATACATCAACCCCATCAGCATTCACTTCAACACTCACTAGACTTAACCGTACAAACTAATCAGAGAATTGTTAATGCATAGTATATATTTGTCCTTCAAACCTTCATTTTTCTATATTTTAAAATGTTGGGGTATGGTTAATGTATCTTCAGTATCATCAAAAAGAAGCTCACACCACTCACACATTAGAGAATACCTATCTTCGTCATCTAGGTATTGCATTCTATCTAATACATATTCTAATTTTTCCTGACTACCCATAATCCTTCTCCCATTTCTGAAGAGAATCCTTCAGGTTAGATGAAACATCAGGAGGAGGTGGAGTTGGTTTCCACAAACCTTTCATCTTTAAATATCGCTGATGTATAACACCTAGTAGTAATGATTGCATGAAAGATTTGGGTCCATTCTCTAGTAAATCTCTTTCTCTTTTTGATACTCTCCTCTTGGTGTTGAGATAATCTTTCCTCCACTCTGTATCATGAAAGTCATGCATAACTGAATTCCTCCTCTATCAGCAAGCGATACTTCTTATGTGTGAGAGCTTTATCAGAATCCAGATATTGTTGTAGGGATAGTAAGTTTTTATGCCCTGAAATATCCATGATTTGCTTCATATTAAAATTCTTCTCCATCAGATGAGTTAGTCTACTTCTCCTAAATGAATGTGAAGAAGCTCCTATAATTCCTACCCAGTCAAATATTTTCCTGAATACCTCATCAACTGACTGATTAGTAAGTTTCTTTTTACCCTTACCGTACAATAAGTTTCTACTAGAGGAAAAGAAAATATAATCATCCTCCTCAAGGTTATTATCATCTATCCATCGCTTTAAATCAGACATCAATTTACTAGGTATAGGAATTTGCCTAGACTCCTTACACTTGGTAGATGATTTCTCCAGCATTACCAACTTATCTTTGATGTTAATATTCCTGACTCTGATAGATGTAGTTTCACCTACCCTACCTGCAAGAAAATACATGGTAGTAGCAAGTAGATTATATTTTTGAGGAAGATTAGCTAGTAATAACTCTAATTGTGATTTGGTAAGGCACTTTGCTTTACCACTCCTATTGGATTTACTCATGATGTAGATGCTACAGAAAAGTTTTAATCAGATGGAATGATGTTTATCTCCCACATCATCTGATTACACCCATTATACCTGATAAAATATCTAAATCATCAGGTAAGAAGTTAAGTATTCATGGTATGTAATGCCTGGTAGACTATGATTACCCCCTTTTCTAGGATTACTATTGCATCTTGTTAAAGCTCAAGTTGCTAATATCATGGTAGTATGGTAAAGAAGATTTATTGCAGCAGATTCCGTACCATATCCGCAGAAGATTGATTCACTAATAGACAACATGCAGGAGAATGTGATGGGTTTGTGATTATTGTGCTGATTCACCACATAAGATTGAGACTATGACTAGGCAAGAAAAGGTATGTAATCAACATGTGATTATTATGAGACTGGGTGTGATTATTATGTGATTATTCTGCTCTGCACTAGATGTAGTGATACTAGTAGGTTTAAGGCATGTAGTGAATCAAAATACTACATGTGGTGAATAAATGCCGACTACACCACATAGGTAGTGTGATTTACATTTAGTAGCATACATGTTATAATAAGTGTTAATCTTACCAAGATAGGATATAAGTCCACAACTCAATAGTCTCCACTAATTCTGCTATTTCTTTACTCTAACTAATCCTAATCATAGAATTTACTGATTCACAACATTCATGGGTGTGATTATTATGTGATTCTGATTCACCACCAAAACTAGCTACATGCCTTTAAAAGGTAAGGGAAAATGGGTTAAGGATAAGGTATTAGTATTACCTCCTAAAGAGGATTGTTATATCTACAAGCGACCAGGCAGTCAGACATATCAATATTTTCTAGCAATAGAAGGTGAAGGTGCAGAAAGAAAGACTACAGGTAAGACAGAAGTAGATGATGCTAAAGCATTTGCATTAGATAGAAAGTTAGAAGTTATGTCTAGGAAAAAACAAGGAATGAAGGCAAGGAGGATTAAGAAGATTTTTGATTTTATGGATGACTATCTTGAGTATGAAAGTAAGAGAATTGCACCGTACAATAAACCTGGATTTATTACTGAAGATACATTTAGACTGAAGAATCACCACCTTAAACATCTAAAACGCTTCCTACATGGGATTGATTGTGATGGTAATGAGTATCCCCAAAATAATATTAGGTTGGAGGATTTAGACTATGTAAAGCTCAAGGAGTATCCAATCTGGAGGAGTCAGGTTAGTAAGAAATGGAATCCTACTCCACCTAAAACTAACCATACTATTCTGACTGAATTAACAACTATAAGAGCTTACTTTGAATTTCTACTAGACAAAGGATACATTCCTAAACCACCTGAATTTAGAAAGATACACAGGGAGTCTTTAAGGGTTAATAGAAGAGATTATTTGAATGTTAGGGAGTATACCCAGACACTTAATACCTTAAGGAAATGGAGTAATGCTACTAACATAACTCCTACTAATTCCTTCAATAGAAAACTTGCNTATCAAAGTATACTTATCATGAGTAATAGCTTATGCAGGATAGGAGAATTAAGAGGGTTAAGATGGATGGATTTGGAGGAGAATGATAATTTATCAAAAGAAGATAGGAAGATAGGACACCTAATCAGGGTGAGGAAGGAAATAACTAAAACAGGAATTCCTCGTACCGTACAAAGTGCAACCACTAAAAGATTTAATACTATAAGAGAATTATGTGGTATACCCAAAGTTAGGGGTAGTAAGTTTCCTCATATTCCTCCTGAATATAAACAGCAGTATATTCTCCATACTTATAATCATCCAGAGAAGCAATTAGGCAAATCTAATTGGGATAGAATGTGGAAGGAGATTAGGGATTTATGTAGCGACAGATATTGGAATATGAAGAATATTAGCTGGTATAGTTTCCGACACACAGGAATNTCATTCTCTGTTAGTAGGGGAGTCCCATTATTACTATTAAGCAGGAATGCTGGGACAGGTTTGAAGTATATTCAGGATGTTTACTATCATCATGAATCTGAAAGTAAGGCTACTTGGGAAACACTACAGCAGAATAGAAAATTCTATGATAAGGTTAATCACCATAAGGAAGATATGTTAATTGATATGGAAGATGTAGTGCAATTAGTTGGTGATTAGTATAACCGTACAATAAAAGAGGGGGTGTATCTGAATACATCCCCTCTATGCTACTTAACATCTACTAGTGGTAATCTGTAGTATTACTAGCTTACAGAATCTAATAAATCAGACATCAGTTTAAACCATTCTCTAGCATTATATCTCTTACCACTATTATAAATTTTCTTAATTTCTACAAATGCTTTATTTAACTCTGGTATACCCTCATTCATCAGAAGACGATTATCCTCACTAGTAAACTTATTAGCTACATCCTTATATGTTTTCATAGAGACTACCATTAGTATACTCATTCAACATATAACAAAGTGATGGTATAAATTCTTTATTATCGCTTAAATCCATTCCTACTACACCATGAAGATATTCTTCTACTCTTTGAATTACTATCTCACATAACTCCTTCTGATTCTTTCTACTAAATTCTACCTGTTTAAGATTAGTTAGTTTCATTTTATTTAAAGAGCTTCTTATTAGGATTCTGTTTAAGAAATTTAGTATCCTCTTTAACATGATACTCTAGGTATTCTGATACATCACTAAAGGGACTTCTTGCTAGAATCTTATCAATAGCATCAGACATGGGCTTGTTATATGTAATAGTAGGCATAGTAAAATAATCCTTTGAATTGTAATTGTAGAGAATATCTTCTACATTAGTCATTATGTTATTTGGTACGAATCATAAGGTGAGTAGTGAATATTCTTTTCTAGTCATATCTTTATGCAACTGACTATAATTTTTACCATGATGCTTCATTAGAGTCTCCTCCATCATATGTAATCTAGCTGCTTCATAGTCTCCATAAGAGACTTGTTTTACTCTAGGTGCTTTCTGGAAATTAGCCATTTTACTCTAAACAATAGTTGTGGTGAATTTAATGATGTTAGTTTTATTAGATTCCATCAATCCTCATACAAAGTAGCCTTAACCAACATAAGGCAGTTATATTTATTTTAATATAACTCAATTATTTATGTTGAATAAATAAGGTTAAAGTCCTTATGAGACTCTAAAGGATTATCTTTAGTAAGTATTTATCAATCTTCATATCTATCTATAAGAGTCAACACTTTATCAACAGATAATGTTTACAAATAGACATAAATAGGGTATAATATTATCCTTGAGAAGTAATAGATATGAGAAGAAAGAATCTAAACCATCATAATACTAAATCTTACATACATGGATGCTTGACTAACAACTCATGGGACAACACTCATGAGGATTTTATTAGTATGGATGATAAGAAGTTGTATACCTTTTATACTGACTCCATCATAGAGTATCCATTCTTTGAGAAAGTTAAGGCAAAGTATTCAGCATCAAAGTATAAGTATAAGGTTTTTAATCAAGTAGCTGATAAAGGTATATGTCCTCGCTGCAATAAGAAATCAGCATTCTATATGTCTACTAGGGATGGTGATTCNTACAGGGTAGTATGTGCTAATGATGAATGTAGTTTCCCTAATGGTAAGTCTGGGATGCTATTGCATGANATTATAATGGAATATATGGATGATGATACAATAAAAGAGTGGAGGGATGCTAGGTATACCAAGAGGAGTTTCTATGGTTGGTATGGTATTAAACCAGAGAATAGAGGGAAGAATAAAACCTAACAGAGCTTTCAATAATTTCAGAAATTTTTATATATCAAATGCTACTAGTTTCAAAATTTCAAATAATAATAATTTTAATGCCCTCAAGCAAGACTTTTTAGCTTACTAGTGTCTAATGAATTAAATATGATGTTTAACTACCGTACACTAAAACCTTACCCATGTTAGTTGTGTTTCATGAGACTTGTGAGTGAATTTGAAATCATAGTTGCGACTAATACTGCATACCAAATGAGGATTATTTAATTCAACATGCATAACATCCCACAAAGTCAGTTTATGCTTTTTAGCTAATATCTCAAATGTAGTTTGCATATTCTGAATACCATTTGCTGCATCTCTAGCCGTACCTACAACCATCATTATGGGATGGAAAATCTTCTTCTTGTAATCAGACTTTTTAATTACCCTTGCTAAATTCTTAAACATTAAATCTATCCTACTATCAAATTCTTCAATACTCATGTTGCATAAGTCTAATGGTGAGTCTGAAGCATAAGGCTCTGCATTTAAATAATATGGTGGTGAAGAAAATACAGCATCTACAAAACTACCTTCCCCTTCAAATTCTTTCATCTCACAACCACACCCCTTAATTAACTCAAACTCCCCCTCATTCACCTCTATATGCTTCTCTACAGCATCCTTTGTTAGTTGATAGGACTTATCACATATTTCATACCCAATAAATCTTCTATTGAGGTGTAATGCTGTTATAGCAGTAGTGCCTCTACCATTAAATGGCTCAAGTATTAAATCACCTGGATTAGTGTAATAGTCAATAGCAAAGCGAGCATGCTCTGGATTCATCTGATGTAATTTAATCCTAGTTTCCCCAAACCTTAAACTACCTTTTTCAGTCCTAATATCTTCATTATGATTTACTAAATCACAGAGTTGTTTAAGCTCATCATTCTGACGGTTAAACTTCATGATACTCTTTGGATATAATCCCCATCTTTCTTTACATTTGAAATCTAACTCCTTCTGTCTATGTAATTTAAAATCCTCCATCTTTGCTGTATAGAATGCTTGCTTCCAACTCTTACATTTACCACTAATTAAAAGATTACATACACCTAATTGTATACTATCTTTTTCTGATGATAATCTGACTAATTCATTCATAGAGTCAGCCCATTCCGTACCAACCAATAAATCTTTTACTTCAGGATGAAGTTTAGAAATCTGTTTCTTTCTCTGGTATACCCTTTTAGATAATCCTATACCTTCTGCAATATCAGCGATAGTAAGTTTATCTGCATCTTGAGAATATTGATTATCACCTGTAGCATCATAAGTTAATCCTAACTCTTCTAATAAACTTTCCCTCTTTACTATATGGTCGGCAATTTCAATATGATTAAGCTCATTCCTTTTTAGATTCTCATCAACCTCAACTAGCTCACTAAATTTCTTATCAACATCTTTAATAATGCTAGGTATAGTATCATAACCTAATTTTTGGTATGCAAGGAATCTATGGAATCCTGCTAATAAATTATTATTTTTATCAATAGTAATAGGATTTAGTAGTCCTACTTGGCTGATAGATTCTGCAATTTCACTAACCTTATCGTCTGATGGAGTCCTCATCCTAAACTTAACTACAACATCATTTAGTGGAGTATCAATCACTCTCATGGATGCAGTCATGATGCTGAATAATATACCTTTCGCAAATACTAGCTACTAAAAGAGGGGGTGTATCAAAATACATCCCCTCTTAACAATTCAATAAAAAAGGAGGGTAATTTACCCCCCTTAAGTAAACACTAATACATCAACCCCATCAGCATTCACTTCAACACTCACTAGACTTAACCGTACAAACTAATCAGAGAATTGTTAATGCATAGTATATATTTGTCCTTCAAACCTTCATTTTTCTATATTTTAAAATGTTGGGGTATGGTTAATGTATCTTCAGTATCATCAAAAAGAAGCTCACACCACTCACACATTAGAGAATACCTATCTTCGTCATCTAGGTATTGCATTCTATCTAATACATATTCTAATTTTTCCTGACTACCCATAATCCTTCTCCCATTTCTGAAGAGAATCCTTCAGGTTAGATGAAACATCAGGAGGAGGCGGAGTTGGTTTCCACAAACCTTTCATCTTTAAATATCGCTGATGTATAACACCTAGTAGTAATGATTGCATGAAAGATTTGGGTCCATTCTCTAGTAAATCTCTTTCTCTTTTTGATACTCTCCTCTTGGTGTTGAGATAATCTTTCCTCCACTCTGTATCATGAAAGTCATGCATAACTGAATTCCTCCTCTATCAGCAAGCGATACTTCTTATGTGTGAGAGCTTTATCAGAATCCAGATATTGTTGTAGGGATAGTAAGTTTTTATGCCCTGAAATATCCATGATTTGCTTCATATTAAAATTCTTCTCCATCAGATGAGTTAGTCTACTTCTCCTAAATGAATGTGAAGAAGCTCCTATAATTCCTACCCAGTCAAATATTTTCCTGAATACCTCATCAACTGACTGATTAGTAAGTTTCTTTTTACCCTTACCGTACAATAAGTTTCTACTAGAGGAAAAGAAAATATAATCATCCTCCTCAAGGTTATTATCATCTATCCATCTCTTTAAATCAGACATCAATTTACTAGGTATAGGAATTTGCCTAGACTCCTTACACTTGGTAGATGATTTCTCCAGCATTACCAACTTATCTTTGATGTTAATATTCCTGACTCTGATAGATGTAGTTTCACCTACCCTACCTGCAAGAAAATACATGGTAGTAGCAAGTAGATTATATTTTTGAGGAAGATTAGCTAGTAATAACTCTAATTGTGATTTGGTAAGGCACTTTGCTTTACCACTCCTATTGGATTTACTCATGATGTAGATGCTACAGAAAAGTTTTAATCAGATGGAATGATGTTTATCTCCCACATCATCTGATTACACCCATTATACCTGATAAAATATCTAAATCATCAGGTAAGAAGTTAAGTATTCATGGTATGTAATGCCTGGTAGACTATGATTACCCCCTTTTCTATGATTACTATTGCATCTTGTTAAAGCTCAAGTTGCTAATATCATGGTAGTATGGTAAAGAAGATTTATTGCAGCAGATTCCGTACCATATCCGCAGAAGATTGATTCACTAATAGACAACATGCAGGAGAATGTGATGGGTTTGTGATTATTGTGCTGATTCACCACATGAGATTGAGACTATGACTAGGCAAGAAAAGGTATGTAATCAACATGTGATTATTATGAGACTGGGTGTGATTATTATGTGATTATTCTGCTCTGCACTAGATGTAGTGATACTAGTAGGTTTAAGGCATGTAGTGAATCAAAATACTACATGTGGTGAATAAATGCCGACTACACCACATAGGTAGTGTGATTTACATTTAGTAGCATACATGTTATAATAAGTGTTAATCTTACCAAGATAGGA
>PAOZ01000003.1 GCA_002708695.1 Methanobacteriota archaeon
CAAGTTTTCGCGCCTGCTGCACCCCGTAGGGTCTGGATTCGTGTCTCAGAATCCATCTCCGGGCTATGTCTCCCAACACCCGTACGCGTCGATGGCTAGGAGGTCCATTACACCCCCTACAACCTGATACGCCGCAGGCCCATCCTACCTTCATCCACCCACCGTTCCAGGCGTGGTGGACTATTCGGCTTTATTCTCAGTTTCCCAAAGGTTATTCCGAACAGTAGGGCAGGTTACCCACGTGTTACTGAGCGGTACGCCGAGCTAGTGCTCAGACTCGCATGTCTTAATCGAACTCCAATAGCGGTCGCCTCCGGCAGGATCAACCGGATTTCGTGCGAAATCTCGCGATCCTTCAGGAGTTTTGTTATTGTCGCTTGCTGGTTCTTAATTGTCAAAATTGACGAGGTTACATTACTTCCTTTGCACACTTGCATTAGCAAGTTGTAACCTTGATCTTCCTACTAAACCACAAGCCGCGCTTGTGGCCGCACCTCTTCGGCCCGTTTCGCCAGATGAGAATCTTCATCGTCCTAAGACTCAGAACTCAACGCCAGGCTCAACGTAGCATCTGTGCGACATACCTCCCATATATCAACGTTGAGACAGGAGAATGATATTCAAACAAATGACTGAAAGGAAATTTTCAACGAAAAATCGACTATTCTGCGCCAAAGAATTCTCTCAAAACAGGATGCATTTCCATGGCCTGTTCCTTCTGAATCTGTTCATATGTTCTTAGAATAATACCTACCGCTAGAAGTAAACCTGTTCCTGTTGCATTTCCTACGGTTCCAAGGAGATCTGCCCCCGCAGCAAGTAATCCTACGAATGCCCCTGAAAACAAAGTCACGTGAGGGATGTATCGTTCTAGGATTTGCTCCAAAACTCTAGGATTCTTTCTGAATCCAGGAATTTGCATCCCAGTTCTTTCAATCTGTTTAGCTACGTCCTTTGCACTCATATTTGTAGTCTCAATCCAGAATTTAGCGAATACCATTGAACCAACTGTCATGACAATTACATAAGCAACAATATGAATCATAATTTGCCACAATTCATGCCCATATGCATCTCCAGTTTGATTCAACAATGGAATCAACCAATCTTGCACGCCACCCACCATGGAAATATACCATGCTAATCCATCCTGAGGGGCAGTAGCACCAGCATCATAGGCGCCCAAATATTTGGCAATACTGAAACTACCTTCTCTGCCAAGAATCGGAACAGTAGATAGAACAGGATGGCTCCAGAAAAGAAGAGTAAACATGTTTACGTTAGCAAGCAATGCTGCCATCAAAATCACTGGAATGTTAGAAGCATAGACCAAACGTATTGGATATTGTCCTTTATGCCCTCTCATTTTGTGATTTGTTAATGGCAATTCGAGTTTTGAGGATTCAGCATAAGCTACAACCAAGAACACGATTATTGAAGAAACCAGAGCAGCTATCGGATTCGCATGATTCAGTAAGATAACTTCAAACATACCTCCCGAACCTTGGCCTCCAGAAACCATCTCTGAATTAGTTGCAGTTCTCAATGTGTAGAAAATCATTGGTAGTGTACCGGAAGGAGGATTATCAAGACTCATAGGCGCTTCAGAAACCATCGGAAGGGGAGACAAAGTTCCAACGAAGGTAGATTGAGCAACACCTGCAGCAATAAAGAGAGAAATACCCGAACCAATACCCCATTTACTAACCAATTCATCAAGCAGGAAAACCAAATATGAACCGAGGAAGAGTTGGACAACAATCAATGCTTGTGCCCAACCTTGCCCATATTGAAGAATAATATCTTGATGTGGATCCAAGAACCCATAAACTTGAGGAATTGATTCAATTGGAATCATGAACAATACCAATAATTTCTGTACACCTTGATACAGTTGTTTGTCATCAGAATCCTGAAGATCTAAATTAATGATTTTAGCACCAGCAAACAATTGCATAATAATCGATGCTGTAACGATTGGACCGATTCCCAGATGCATAATCGAACCAGAAGCTCCGGCCATAATTGCTCTAAATGAAGAGAAAATATCCAAGGTAGATTCTGCTAAACCATAGACCATAACATTGGTCATCATGAAATAAACAATTAGAACAAGAGTCGTTGTCCATAATTTCGACATAAATCTAACGTGCCCATCTGGTTTCTGAATGGAGGGATAAACATCCACTAAACGTTTCAATCCATAAAGACGACTAGATTCTTCACCCGTATAAATTAGACAAGTAATTGATGCTGCAGTCCCTGCACCTAGAATCATTATTCCAACCAATAAGAAACCAACATTTTCCGAATTCTCGAAACTGAAATACACTAAACCCAATACATATGCTAACCAAATATATATCTTTGAATATTTGAGAAAGGGGTTTTCTTTCATCTGTTCAGGCAGATCAAATCGAAGACCCCAAATGATGAAGAAAGCGTAAGGAACAGAGGCCATCAAAAGCCATCCTGCCTCCGCTTGAGCAGCAGTATCCGTACCAAATAAAGCATCAGAACGCCAATAGATTAGGCCACCCCAATAAATGAGTGCCATAGTAATGGCACCAAGGGTATTTACCCGCCTAACAGCCATTTAATTCACTCCTTAAAATTCCTTATCTAAATCAGGTTGGTTATTCCTCTTCCCATTCGCCCCAGTCTTCACCATCAGAAATTGTCACTGAGCCACCAGCGGCCTCAATCTTCTCTATAGCTTTGGACGAGGCATACTCGACAGTAACATGAATAGCACGGTTAACTCTACCGGAACCTAGAATCTTGTCAATACCCTTTGAAGTCAAATCAATTGTATCTTCGTCGCCCAACATCTGATCAACTTCTGATACATTGATGCTATTATGTACAGTTCGAAGGCTTGGATCTCTATTGAAACCATGCATACCCCAATGACCTGGCATATACTTCAAACGGGTCAATAGACGGTGTTTGTTTAATCCAGCATTACCTCGCCCACCTCGCTTTCCTGCACCACGACCGGCCTTCTTGCCTCTGCCATGATAACGGCTACGTCCTCTGAATCTGTTGGTTCTTGATGGCATATTTTCACCTCACATCATCCTTGCAGCAAGAGCCTCAATAGCCTCGCCACGATTGCCTAAAGCTCCCCCTATTGAGAAGGGGCGCTTGACTCCACCCCATCCTTTACTTCCTCTTGGAGGATGTAAACGGAACACGCGCTTCAATTCTGATGCATCTTTAATTGCAGCATCTCCCGATGCCACAGCTGCAGCAAAGGAGTCAATGCCGTCATAATCACTACATTCTGAGATAGCAGCATCATCAACGGGGCGATCTCCAGGGAGTCTTCCGCGTTCCCTAATCATTTGAGCAATACTTTCAGAACCCACAGGCCCCCAAGTGATGAAATCCTTAGCTTTCTGGAGCATTCCAGCATAAGTTTCAGATTCAGGAATTATTACTGCATGGTTAACTTTTGTCAAATTCAGATATGACATTGTTTCACGAATAGAACGTTCAACCCCACGATCACTACGAACACGTATTACTAGCCAAGCCATTAGGACATCCCTCCTCTTGCAATGTGAAGACGCTCGACATCAGCACGGCTAATCCTAGCAAGATTTGCTTGCTTAAGAGCATTGAAAGTTGCTCTAGCGAAATTGTATTGTGTCCTAGTTTGACCCTTACTGCTAGACCACACATCTGTGATTCCTGCCATTTGCAAAATTAGTCTACCAGTTTCGCCAATCACAAGCCCCTTACCAGTTGGGGCAGGCATTAGAGTAATACGAGTAGACCCTGCTCTTCCAGTAATTTTCATTGGTACAGAACGACCAGGGCCTCCACCAGATTCCCACGAACCATTTCCTCTTCGTATAGCAATCATATTCAATTTAGCCTGATTTGTTGCCTTTTGGATTGTAATTGCAACTTCCTTACCCTTCGAAGTGGCTAAGCCAACTATTCCATCTTTATTTCCAACAACAACCATTACATTGAATCTAGTTCTCTGTCCTGAATCTGTCATTCTTTGAATTCTGCGAGGACGTCCAATCATTTCAACGAATAAATTTGGTTGAAAGAAAGCATCAACAATTTCTGGCTCTCTAATCGGGAGTCTTGAAGCGACTGCTTGTTCAAAAGTAGTAATTTCGCCACTAACAACCATTCGGCCTAATCTAGTACGAGGACCTTGAGTCATCCATTCTCGTAAAGTAACCCTAGGATCAGGTCCTCTTCGACGTTGGCCCGAACTGCCATCATCCTCAATCTGACCTAATGCCCAAGCCAAACCTGGAGCAAGAGTAATTGGTTCGCTCATGAAGAGGCCCCCTCTATCTTAGAACGAGTAGCTTCAACTGAAGATGCCAATGATTCACTAATGTGTGCTCCATTTATTCTATCCTCTTCAGGAAGAACATCCTCGCTGTGAGGGACCCAAAGACCTGCATCAATCATGCCCTTAAGAGCAGAAAATACACGATTACCACGAGTTGAAGCCGCAAGACCAATGTCAAGTACAGCTTCATCAATTCCTGCTGCTAAAGCCTTCTTTCCAAGTGAAAAACCAGTCAAATAAGCAGATGGAACGGATTTGATAGAAGCGTCCTTTGGCCAACCATAACTACGAAGTTCAGAACTATTTGTTTGAACTGCAATCTTATCTCCATCTTTCTCATAAGTTACAATTTGTGCTACCATTCGAGTGTTGGTAACTCTAACTACCGCTCTAGGCATTTCTCCACGAAGGAGTTTCAACCTACGCCTATAATCGGTCTCACCGGTACGCCTTCTCTTGTACTTTAGACGCTGATTCTTTCCATGAACTGCCATCACTCATCACCTCCCAAGGTAATTCCATCCAACTCGATATTGGTCCTCATGTGGGCGATTGAACGATAGGACCCTCCCTTCGCCTTCCTGTAGTAATATCGATATTGACTTGGTTCAAGATTCCCAGACTCTCTGAGTTCCTTAAGCACACGGCGTTGAGCTCGAATCGTCTTCATCCAGCGTTCCTTCTTCGGAGTTCTTGATTTCTTAGACCCCTTTCGGCTTCCATGTCCCACTCTACGTCCTTTAGAACGTTGAATTGCGGCCTTTCGAGCACGAGCACGGCTTGTACCTTGAATCGGACGGGCCTTAATGACCCCTTCATCGATTAATTCACGAATATCATCTTTCTGAACAGCACTGGAAACTTGATCAATGTAATCTGGATGAATCCATATCCGGTGGACACCTACTGTCCTACCTTCACGTCTAGATAGAATACTTGCTGCCATTCGACGTTGATTTGTTATTTGCATCAGAGGTCACCTCTCTTCTCAATTGAACGACGATTCAAGATTCGAATTCCCAACTCATCTGCTTTGTTATGGATTGCTAATCTCTTTCGGTTTCCAACTCTAGCACCAATTCTAATGGCATGAGTTTTAGGATCGATGTCATCTAATGATGAGGAATTGTGAACAAGAACTTCGATGAAACCTGAAGGATGTAGGTCCTTAGCAGCACGAACCTTACCATATCCTACTCTAGCCATAGGAGTTCGATACTTCATGTTCAATCGTTGTTTGGACTGATAACCCTTGGGCTTTCTCCAACCAGATCTAGAGAGTCGCTTGTACCTGTACCACTCTTGACGTCGGAATTTTGGTTGTTTCTTGGACTGTGAAGATCTAAGTGAAAGTGCTTCCTTGGTAGACTCATCAAGTTCGGGCTTTTGCTTTGCACGATGAACTTCCTCTTCGTCATCCCAATCGTCATCAAAATCATCGAAATCGTCGTCATCGAAATCGTCGTCATCGGCCTCTTCAGACATTTCATCAACTTCTTCGGAAACGTCCTCATCTGCAGCTTCAAGCCTAGCAATGAGATCTGCTTTCTTACCGGAGGAGGCAAGACCCAACTCCTTGAGTAATTCCTTAAGTTCAGCAACAGTCATATTCTCGTAATCAGACATTTATTCACCTCACTCCGTTCCTGCCTTGCTAGTAATGTAAATACCATCTTGGAAAACTCTACGATCTCTCTTACGAATTCTACATGAACGCTCAATATTGGCGGCAGTCTGTCCAACCTTTTCGATATCAGCGCCAGAGACAATAACATCCACCTTATTTTGAACTTCTACCTTAACCTCACTAGGAGACCATGGTAAAGATGCAACTCGGGGGACCTTTTCACCAAACAAATTTGTAATTGTCATTTTATTTCCTTCCACTTTAATAGTCATCGGGAAGTGAGAATAAACGGCCTTAAGTCGATAAACAAATCCAACATCAACACCATTAATCATATTGCGAATATGAGCAGCCCAAGTTCCACAAAGAGCTTTTTCTTTCCTTCTTGGGAGGTCACAATGAACCTCTATTCCATCACTACCTTCACGTACTGTAATTCGATTGTGACGGAAGTCTCTTGAAAGTGAATTACCTTCTTTGGATACAGTAAATACTGTTCCATCAATACTAGCATCAACACCATCAGGTATAGTGATGTTGTGAATAATCTGATCTAATTTTACCATTTTCATCACCTCAGAAGATATACGCTAGAAGACGCCCCCCAACTCGGGCCTCCTTTGCTTTGTAATGGCTCATTACGCCTTGATTAGTAGTCATAAGTAGAACTCCGAAATCCTGTGCAGGTAAGAAACGGGACTCCCATTTCTCAAAATCGCTTCTTTTTACTGAATATCTTGGTTTGATTACGCCACAACGGTTGATTGCTCCAATTAGTTCGATTCGGAAACTACCTCCTCTACCATCATTGACTCGCTCAAATTCTCCGATGTATCCACGTTCCTTGATAATGTCCAACATACTACCTAGAAGTTTACTTGCTGGACGAACTGTCACTTCGTAGTGGCCTGCTTGCTCGGCATTATACATGCGCACAAACGCATCACTTAATGGGTCAAATTGCATCTCTTCTTCACCTCACTTGTACTTCTTAAATCCTAAATCAACGGCAGTATCGCGAAAACATTGCCTACATAGACGTAGCCCGTAGCGTCGTACCATACCTCTCTTTCTACCACACCTTCGGCAGCCGATGGTCCGTCCGATCCTTTCTCCTTGATCTCGCCCCATATTTTCACTCCTCCACAATAGTCAAATCAAATTGCTGACTGAAAAATTCCATACATTCATCTCGAGAAACTCGATGATTAACTGCTACACGATGAGCACGTCTTCGACGACGGCTCACTCGATGACCAGGTCGTTCTAATACCACATTGATGTCCATTCCAAAGATTCCAATATCTGGATCGTACTTCTGTTGAGGGAAATCAGTATAGTCAGCTACACCAAATGATAAATTTCCTTGATTATCAAAGTTCCAAGCAGGAAGAGTATTCTCACGAACCCAAAAAGCATCTTTCAAGAAAGTAGCAATTACTTCCTTATTTCTCATGGTAACCTTACATCCAATAGGTGCACCTTCTCTTGTACCTAATTCTCTATTGGTCTTCTTAGAAATTGTTCTAACTGGAGATGAACCAGTAACAAGCTCGAGAACCTTTTCTGCTGTCTGAAGTCTATTTCCTCCTTCACCAACCCCAATGTTGACTGTTACCTTAGTAATTCTAGGAGCAGTCATCACATTAGCATCACTCATTCACTCACCTCCATTGGAACATCATCAGGACTAGGAATTACCATCACATACTCTTGGATGGTACCAAATCCTTCTTCGAAATTCACTTCATTAGGCATCGAAGATCTCTTGATTTCAACTTCTTTAATTGTAGCAATCTCTCCAACGTGGTTTCCTCCAGTAAGATAACAGTGAGCACCAGCAGATGCAGTATAAGTTTCAATAATACTGCCATCGTTTAGATTAATTTTGCAAGTCGAACCGGTAGACCAATCCTCTTTACTCGAATTTTCTACAAGAATTGTACGTCCATCGTGGAAATTTAATTGAGTCTTTCCTCCCTTGATTGTAGTCTTTCCATTAAGCCTACATAACTTGGTACCTGCTTTCTTAGAATCAATCTTATTGTATGAAAGACGTCCACGCTTGTCAAAGATACAGACATAAGACTGATCACCTACAGTCAATACGTCATATAATCCAACACCGCGGTTGATTGACTTGACTTCATTTCCATCGACCTTAACAATGCCCTTATGGACAATCTGATTTGCTTCCTTCCTAGTTCCTGCAATTGCTAGAATATCTCGAAGAATAACTCCAACAGGCATACAGCATTCAATAGAATGACCACATGGATCAGGACGTTGAACCCAAACACTGGTCTTTCGAGGCAATGGCCAACTTCTTGGCATTGCTAATCGCTTCATATGGCTACTTCTACCCATTTTATGCACCTCCATTTTCTCGAGAAAGGATTTTTGCCATTCTCTTGCTATCGGAATCATCTAATTTAGTTACAACTACGTTTGAGGCACGGATTGGGAATGGTTCATCCTTCCCATCGGATTTAGTCACTGTAACTCCCTCAATATGTAGCATCCCATTTGGACTAACATGTAGAACAGTCCCTGAT
Organism: Methanobacteriota archaeon; assembly: GCA_002708695.1. Taxonomy (GTDB): domain Archaea; phylum Thermoplasmatota; class Poseidoniia; order Poseidoniales; family Thalassarchaeaceae; genus MGIIb-N2. Next base: position 8,507 of record PAOZ01000003.1, read on the forward strand.
ACGCCTGAAGCTCCTCTTTTCCCTTGAGCTCTCTTACCTCGTTCGTCGCTCTTTACGCTGTTAGGGAAACCGAAATCACCCCTTACTACCTTGACAGTATCTCCAGCACGAACTGTAACCGTTCTGACTGTAGAATAACTTCCATCTTCTAAAGCTAAACGTGCACGCACACGCTTTCTCTGTGCATGGATAGGGGCAGATCCAGCCGCCTTTCTTTGCTTCCTAGGTTGACTACTTCGTACCATATTTTCACCTCATACAATTTGCTTTGCTGTAGCTGCGACACGCGGCCAACGCTCAGCAGATTCTCTACTAACTGGTCCTTTGATATCAGAGCCCTTCAGCTCCCCTTTCTCATTAGTCAAAACACAGGCATTATCTTCGAATTGAACCCATGTCCCATCTGGACGACGGAACGGGCGACGTTGTCGGACAATCACTGCATAATGCACCTTTCTTCGAACCTCTGGATTACCACGTTTGACTGTGACTTGGATTAAATCTCCAACTCCTCCAGCAGGATATCTTCGATGAACGCTACCCTTTCGGAGAACAGTAATCAATTGAACGACTTTCGCTCCGGAATTATCCACGCAGAGCATTGTTCCCATCGAAGGGATTGCACGTGTTACCTTACTAGAAATGCCCTTCATTCTGACGCCTCCCTCTCGATTACACAGAATGATACAGTCTTAGAAAGTGGACGACATTCCATTATTCGAACTCTATCTCCGATAGAAACATCACCGATACATGATGGCAAATGTGCATTGAAACGATTTGTTTTCTTCTCATATCTCTCGTATTTCTTCATATAACGGATTCTCTGCCTTTCGACGACAATTGAATCATTCATTCCAAGACTGGAAACAATGCCTTCGATAATTTGTCCCCTAACGCGTAAACTACCATAAAATGGACAGTTTTCACTGCCATCCCAATCAGCTTCAGGTGCAATCACATCAACGCCAATATCTCGTGGTGTAGCCATTTAGTTCATCCTCCATTTCATGTGAATCCTATTCTCAGGGCGTTGCCTTACGACTTCTCCATCAATGACCTCAGAGTCATCAATTGTGAATTTGATTACAGATTTGGAAATCTTACGATCTCCAGTTCGAGAGCGAACAACAAGCATGTTTCGGCTTTCATTAACCACTGTACCGAGAACATCGAGAAGGGATGAATCAGATGATTCTACGACCTTGAGATTACGACCAAGCCAAGGCATTCTAACTATTTCCATTAGCGCACCTCCACAGTGTATCCATTTTGTTCGAGAACCTTCGATGCTCGTTTCTTGTGATCACCTTGCAATTCAATGGTTCGCCCCTTGACGGTACCACCGCTCGCACACTGACTCTTGAGAATTTTAGCAAGCTTGTTGATATCGATGGCAGTGTCATCAATTCCTTCAACAATCGTAACCATTTTTCCATACCTCCTTCTATCAGTTCTAATAATCGCTTTCTGCTGTTCCTTCGCTATTTCTTGACATATACATAATTCATCAGGGAGGCCACACAGATTGCAAATATTCGCCATTCCTTCCTACTCCTTCTTCTCGTTCATTATAGTAAGTAGACGAGCAATACTCCTCCTAGTTTGTTTGAATTCTCCAGAATTTTGAACAGAACCACCCAAAGATTTCTGAGCACGTAATTGAAGAAGTTCTTCTCTTAATTCAATCAAACGCTTCTCTCTAGCCTCATCACTCATCTCATGAATCTCGCGTGCTTTCAGATGGGTCATTTTCACTCCTCCTCCTGTTTTTCGATTTCTGATTTCATTTCTGCTTCAAATTCAACTACAGCATCAACAACGGATTCTACAATCTCATCCTCTGTTAGCATCTCTTCCTTAGATTCAACAGACTTTGATTCAGTAACTGTAATCTCAAAATCATGAGGAAGAGGATCTAAACCAGATTCTTCTCTTGTTTTGATAGTGATTTCTGAAGGTAACTTCGTTCCTGCTCGCATAATTGCAACAGTACAACCAATTGTACCGAGTTTCTTGGTAGCAACAGCATACCCGATATCCATTGTTGTAAGAGCGGTCTCTCCACAATATTTGATGTGACCAGTCTGGAACTTATGTGTTCTATGACGGGCTCCACTCAATTTTCCTGAAAGAACGATTAGACAACCGCGAGCTCCTGCAGCCATTACATTCATCGTAGTACTATTACCTGCTCTTCGGAAGAACCATCCTCTTTCAAGAGAAGAAGCTAAACGACTTGCCATTACTTGTGCATTAAGACGAGGTTCTTCGACTTGAGCAACTTCTAGTTTAGGCTGGAAAAGATCGAAATCTGCCTCAAGCCTACGAGATAACTCGTTGATTATTCTCCCTCGAGTACCAATTACTCTACCAACATGTTCTGCTTCAAGGAGAATTTTCTCTCCCTCTGGAGTTCTTGTGAAACTTATTCCACCGAAACCAGCATCCTTGGTCTCTTCAAGTAGGTATTCTTTGACCAATTGACGTTCAACGTTACGATTAATGAAAGAGCGAACAATATTTTCCTTGCTATTCTTTGCCATGATAAATCACCTCAGAAGATATCCTCGTCTCCATCATCGTCCCAACCATCATCGCCTTCTCGGGCTTACAAGAAAAGTTCTAGATTGACTTGGTAATGGAAATGAGGGCTCGCCCTACCACGTGCACGGGGGCGGAATGCTCTACGAACTTGTCCACGGTGAGCAGCTACATGAGTAATGACCATCTCATCAATATCGTCTATCTCGCCCTCATATCTATGACGAGCATTTTCCATAGCGGAACGAATCAATCGAATGAAGGCCAAAGATGCCTTTACAGGGAAACGTCCTGGACCCATCTTTCCCTTTCGATGACCTGCCATAGTGTTTCCACCCTTTCCTTTTCTAGATCTTCGAATATATGGAATTGCACGAGCCTGCTTACGAATATGATGCTCACTTCTTCTCTTATACTTGTCAGGATTTTCTGGATCTTCAATCCAACCATCTGCCTTAATCACCTGCTCAAGATAATCGATAGCATATCCTGCAGTCTTACCACGTAGGAATCGACAAATTTGGTAGCAATGCTTGTGATGAATATCAAGATTAACAGCACGGGCAGTGGTTAAACTGTGATAACCGTCGGTTCCACTTAACAACTGAGTGTATCCGGCTCTTGGTTTGTTGCTGTCTCTTGATGCCATCTTCTTCACCTCACTTTAGAGCCACATGCTTTGACGAACGTGTAGCACCTACACCAGGTCCAGTATGTGTTACCGAACGACGAGTTGGGGCAAATTCCCCTAACGCATGACCAATCATTTGCTCTCGCAATTCAACTTCAACAAACTTCTGTCCATTGTGGATTGCTACAGTCTTACCTACCATTTTTGGAAGAACATACATACTTCGGCAATGTGTCTTGACTACTTGATCAGAATCAACAACACGATTGTAAAGATGATTCTGCGCTCTAGTTAGGCCAGTATCAAGTGATCTTCTTACCCTAGATGGGACCAATGACGCAACTGAAACCTCATCAGGATTATCTTCAGATGCAACAAGAGGTAATGTCTTGAGTTCTGCAATAGTATATCCACGATATAGGAACTCTCTCTCACGACGACCCGCTAATTTAGAACGACGCTTACGTGCCTGACGGCGAGCGGTCTTTGGTGTACGAAACATCTTCTTCTTACGACGTGCCATAATCAGTCCTCCTTTGACTTAGATCTTCCACGACCTGTTCTTCGTGGTGCGATATGACCCACCTTCTGTCCAGGTGGAGCATGGCGAGATACAGAATTAGGTCCATGGACGGCTTGATGGTTTCCTCCACCATGAGGGTGATCGACTGGATTCATTGCAACTCCAGAAACTGTTGGATACAATTTACCTCTAGCCTTAGCACGATAATGAGCAGCACCTGCCTTCATCATCGGCTTATCAGTCCTACCATGTCCGCCTAATACTCCGATAGTTGCTCTACAATTAGAATGAAGTTCCTTAAGGCGTCCAGAAGGAAGACGGATTCTAACCGAATCTCCCATGTTTGACTCAACAACTGCGGAATTACCTCCGCTACGAGCGAACTTTCCTCCATCTCCGGGTCGAGATTCGACATTGTTTACTGGAGTACCTTCAGGAATTTGTGAAAGTGTAGTAATATTTCCAGGGCGAAGAGCTACATTGTTACCTATAGCAACCTTCTGTCCTACGCCCATTCCTTCAGTTGCGACGATGAAAAATTCGTCTCCATTATCTAAACGAACGCGCGCAAGGGGAGCAGTGTGAACTGGACTGTGAACCAATTCGGAAACTGTAGCAACCTCATCTTCGATACGAGGTACCTTGGATTTTCCAGGGAACCTATGGCTTCGAACGCGATTCTTAGGAGACGACCCTCTGCGTTGTGCACGAATTCTCTTACCCATTTCTTACACCACCATTAGAATGCGCCGAGTTTCAGCGCAGCCTCCTCTGCATCATAACCTTCAGCCAGTTTAACACTAGCATGCTTTCCAGTCTTCATTATTCGGGTATTCACCTTGCTTACCTTTACTTCAAGTAATTCCTCAACAGCGGCTTTGATATCTGCCTTAGTAGCACGACGACGTACAATAAATTCAATCCGGTTGTTATTTTCCTTGTAATATCCTTCAGGATCAGCAACTCTACGAGCATTTAGCGATTTCTCCGTAATCCAAGGAGAAAGAATCACGTCATATGGATCAACCATTTAATCACCTCATCTCCTCTACTGCTTCTTTAGTAAAAACAGTTAATCGTCCAATATCTCCGCCAGGTGCAAGGTGTTCTGCTGAGAGATCCTTAGCAACAACTACGTCGACACCAGGAACATTTCTTGCAGCTTTGCCAATGGAGGATTTATCTGAGACTACCAAAAGAACACTCTTTGGAGTCTTTCGACGACGACCTCGCATCTTACCACGACCTGCACGAATACTTCGCCCATTTCTAGCGCGTGCAAGATCATCGCCTAGACCAATGGCATCCATCATAGCGATGAATCGCTGAGTTCCTTGATTAAGATCGAATTCCTCGATACTACCATTAGATCCTTCGATTACAATTGGGAAAGAAACTTCAGAATCAAATCTATGGCCCCGAGAACGGACTAAATCTCCTTGAGTAGTAGCAGCAAGAGCACTATCTCTAGCAGCTCTTCGCTCTTTTGTATTCATTTTCTGACTCCAATCCTTAGCTACCTTAGGCCCATGAGCTCGACGGCCTCCTCGAGTATGAGGGTTTTCAGCACCCTCTCGAGATCCGGCTCTACGCATGATTCTACTAACTCCTCGTCCCTTGCCCCACCATTCTACAGAATGCTTCATTCCAGCAACTGGCTTTCGACGACCTTGATGTTCACGATGGCCGTATGCTTGACGACGATTAGCACGAGATGAATGAACTGCTCTCCGAACTAAATCTTCACGAACAGATGACTCAAACGCATCGGGCAAGGATATTGATGAACCAGTATCTACCGAAACAGATACATCATCACTAAAGGAAATAGATATGCTCTTTGTCTTCATAATCAGACCCCCTGCTTGCTTGATGTACTAACATATGTTATCTCCACAGGAGGTTTTTCTCCCTGAGACCTAGTGGCATCTCTGAATCGAAGAAGACGTTTTGAAGGACCAGGCAAACTACCCTTCACAATAACATATTGATTCTTTACTTCTCCATATTTCAAGAATCCACCTGCAGGTGTAATCTCATTCTCATCAGGAGTAGAAATTCTAAGAAGACGCTTGTTGTATTCAGTACGATGGTGGAAACCAACTTGTCCTGCTTGGGGAACTGTCGAACGAACATAACCTGTACCGAAATCACCAAGGTTTCCGGCCTGTCGCCTTCTCTTACTGTTTTTATGGCTCAAGAGTTTGACTCCCCAACGCTTGACAGAGCCTTGGAAACCCTTTCCTTTGGTGATGCCAATAACATCTACATCTTCACCTTCAGAATATACATCTGTAAATTCAATTTCTTCACCAAGTCGCTCCTTTGCCCAATCAAGTTGAGAAGAAACATCTCCACCGGTTAATCCAAGTTCCATTATCTCAGGAGTCTTAGAAGGTGATCCACTAACCATAGTAGGTTGAGTGGCAACTAATATTCGAACTTCTTCAAGAATCATATCTTTCAATGCATCAAAATTTGCATCAGAATCATGATTTTTTGGCTTAGGCTGACGTCCAGCACGCTTTGCTGGTTTGTAACCCTCAGGAAGGCTTTCGGCCTTAGAACGATTTGCAAGACGAGGGAAAAGGCCAATCACATTTTCATCCAATGAATCTGAATCTGCCCAAGATTCACCAGCTGTTTGTAGTCCATAAGGAGTCATATGATATCCTCGAACTGCTAAGACTCGAATTGGAGGAACTTCTACCACTGTAACCGCAGTACGTAGTTCCGCTCCAGCACTTGGAGAATATGGATTGAGATCCCTCATTAGAATATGAGTCATTCCGGCTTTCCATCCAGCAAAACCTTGGACTCTTACTTCGTCAGAATTGGTAGTAGGCCAAGACTTGACTCTACCATGTTGTCTGTTAGCGCGCTTTCGCGGGCTAAACGCCATGCTACCTCTGCGGGGTCGGTGTTTATCGGCCATGTTCGTTTCCTCCCATCGGGTGTTATTACAGTACAGAGGCCGAAAATCGGCATGTTCAGTCTCGAATTGCGCAGGAGTAACCGTGACACACAACGGCATCGGCGAATGCCTCAACCGCATGCCGGGATGTTGGTACAGAGCCCGTCAGTGTCTGGTTACTCGCGGTACGAGCGACCCTCCGACCATAGTAGACTATATCAACGGTTCGCCGCAATTCTGCCCCTGTTCGACACACGTATCCTCATTTTTCCTTGCCTTTTCAATTGTAAACATTTTCTACCCTGACGATTCAGGACTAACTCCATGCCTCCGATGATCTCCCATCCTCTGCTCGTTGAAGACGAGATAGAAGCAAGGGCATATCAGTTAGAAGCAACTAATGCCTCACTTGCTTCTTCCACTCTGTTGGTGTTGCCTACTGCAATGGGAAAAACGGCGGTACAATGGATGGTCATTGCAGAAACACTTCGAACATGCAAAGGGAATGCTTTGTTATTAGCTCCTACTAACGCATTGGTAGAACAACAATATCGTGGTCTTGAACGAGTAATGAATCTTGAAAAAGGAGAAACAATTTCTAAAATGACTGGAGCGATTGCACCATCAAAAAGAAAGGGTTGTTGGGAAAAACATAGAATAGTTGTTGCTACACCTCAAGTAGTGAGAAATGATGCACAAAACGGTATCTTGGACTTATCTAAAATCTCTGTATTAGTAGTTGACGAAGCACATCATGCTACTGGAAATACTGCAGTAGCACAAGTGGGTGATATGCTAATGAAAGCAAATAGTAAAGCAACAATTCTTGGAGCAACAGCCAGTCCAGGATGGAATGAAACCTCGGTAGAAGAAGTGTGTGGGCGATTACATCTAGACGGAATTCATGTTAGAGGCATAGATGAACCAATGCTCAAACCATATGCTTCAACTTTAGAAATCGAAGAAATACGAGTCCCCGTTCCTGTTGAATTAAGAGAAATGGCAGAACCTCTCGAATCTTGGTTAGAGGCCATTATTTCTAGAGAAAGAAGATTAGGCCATTATATTCGTTCAGGGATTCCCACTATGGGAGGATTAAACGAAGCAATGAAAAGAGTTCAATCTGCAATAGCACGAGAAGAGAGAGTCGCATACCGTAGTGCGGGGGATTTAGGAATTGCAATCAGGTTGTATAACATCTCCAATTTGTTAGTTTGTCAAGGTGTGGCCGCATGCAGAGAGGCAATTCGAAGAATGCATATCCGTTTGGAAGCTAAAGAAAGAGGTGAAAAAAAACTAAAGGAATTCTTAGAAGATCCTAGGATTAGAAATTTAGAAGCATCTCTAGAGGGCATGAGTGAGATCCACAGTAAAGTGTCTTTTACAAGACGAGTGATTAGACAAGAAATTTCTAGAAATCCTGATGGAAGAATGATAATTTTTGCAAATTATAGGGATACTGTGGCAGCAATTGTTTCATTTATCGAAGATATTCCAGGAGTAAATCCTACACCATTCGTCGGACAAGCCAATCAGGAAAAGGATGGGATGTCTCATTCCGAACAAATTGAACGACTTAACTCATTTAGGAAAGGCGATTATAATGTTCTAGTCGCAACATCAGTAGGAGAAGAAGGACTAGATATTCCTCGAGCAGATCTAGTCCTTTTCTATGAGCCAGTAGGTAGCGAAATCCGAACAATACAGAGAAGAGGTAGAACAGGTAGACACGATAGCGGAACAGTATATGTCCTCATTGCCCAAAATACTCGAGATGAAGGAGCAACTGCTGCTGCTGCTAAACGTGAGCAAAGAATGCTTATCGCAATTAGACGTGTAAAGAGCAAACGAGATTCGTTCAACCCTGACTTAGAATTATTATCGTCATTCTCAATAGTTGAAGATGGAAAGATCATTGAAGCAAAAGAATTTATTCAATCAGAAAGAAATCGACTCCGAGAAGAATTAGAAGAAGTAGATAATACTCCAATAATGGAAAATGTGGAAGATGGAGAAGAAAAACATCCCGAAATAACTCCTCAAAGAAGAAGAAGAAGAGGACAGAGTGGAATAGAAGAGTGGTACTAATCAATTTCCAATAACTGAAACTCTTGTTTTCAACTGTGCAAGACGTGTGTTAAAATGGCCCATTGAAAATGCTAACATTTCAGTGAAATGAATTACCGGAAGTGAGGTATTTTCACCTGATATTTTTCCTGCTTTAACCTGGTATACATCTAGAACTGCATGGGATAATGTGCATATACTAACAAGCATTTCAGCCCCCTCATTCTTTGCTTCAGATAATACTGCGGCTGCCTGTTTCAAAGCAGTCGATTCTTCTGAAAGGAGACTTGGAACCCCTACACTCTGAGTCCTGTAACTGAGAGAAACTGGATTGCCGCCTAATGCATTGATTACACGCTCAAGATAATTTGGCTGAAATACATCATCATTTCCACAGGCACCTTTCCTCTGTATATTCGGCCCATAATGTCCAGCAACGGAAAAACCGATTGGATTTTTCACAGAGGCGCTTAATTTGTCCAAACCAACTTCTTCAACAATTACGTGGAGAAGATGTCGAACTTCGGTTTCACCTGTAAATGTCTTACCACAAGTCTCCATCAATACATTGTTCACTTCAGCTAACAAGTTTGGATTAGATCGTAAGGTAGTTAAATCCTCGAAAAGAGTGCCTGCGGTGGTTGCACAAGGAGTAACTATCTCTAATCCGAGTTCTTCAGCCATTGCGAATGTTCGTGCATTCAGGGTCAACTGTAGTCTACGATTTGCTTGGCGAATAATCCCTGCACCACAACTAGTTGCACCTTCCAAAGGAATAAGATTGATTCCCAACGTTTTCGCAGCAGGAAATACGGTATCATCAACTTCTTGTGCACTACTGTGAGCGACATTACCTGGATGATATGCATAATTCATTGGCATCAGAAACCACCGTCCACTTCATTGAAAATTGCAACTACCTCATGATGATTAAGTACGGGAGTGTTGAACTGTTTTGGCATCTTTCCTACACCAGCAGGAGGAGCTACCATTCCAAGAAGGCCATTGAACATCTTTCCACCTGTCCGTGTAAAACCAAGTACCATTCGAGCAGTAACTCCTGAGAATAGATTCCCAACTAAGCCCAACGGGCCCAGAACTTGTCTGTAGATTGTAGTATCATTGACCTTGCCACTCATTTTCACACTCCACGTATACCACCAAACATACTTGCCATGACGTCCGTCTTGAAAGGCACCATTACGTAGAACTCGAGTCTTAGCATCCAACATATAATCTGCAACTGTTTCTCCCATTTCTCCATGTCTTGAAATTGAACTTAAATCAGTTTCTGCTTTAATTCCAACATCAGACGAAAGGAGATCTAGATTTTCGGTTAGAGATGTTTTAGAAACTCGAGGATCGATTATTCTCGACCAAGATGAAAGAACATTAGATGGAGAGATATAAGCCTCGTTGTAAGGAACTGTGTCTGAAAAGGAGTCTACTAGTACTGTACTAATCATATCTCGAACCATATGGACTTTCTTCGCATCATCACTACTCATTGTACCAATTACCGCATCCCTAACCTTTGCGCCATCGCGAGTTGCACCTCTAAACCAAGGCTTTGTGGAGGCTCTTCTAATATCTGAAATAGTAAGATCTGTGACAAGATCTCTAATCACTTCGCCAATGACTATTGGTTCAAGGTTCAAGAAATTAGAATCAGAGTTAGAAGAAATAACTGAATCAATACGAGTAATTCCTGGTAGAATAGGGCGACCATTGGCACAAATTACTGTAGTAGGGTCGTGAAGTGAACCATCTCTGAATGTCAATGACCCATCTTCTGTTGATTTGATCGACCTTAGAACCTCAAGAACTGAAATATTTCCATTTAGAACACATGCCCATTCATCATGCCCTCTCTCGTCAGATTGAGGATCATATCGGAAAACACGAACTTTGACTTGAATCTCGGGAGACTCAAGAACTGGAATAACAAATCCATCATCACCCTCTACAGATGATTCTCCACTACCTTCCATTTCAGCAATTATTGATTCTACCAATTCTGGCTGGAATGTTCCATTTCCGTCTACTGCAGCCATATGAGCAAGTACTGATTCTGTCCAAATAGCTGAGGGGGCATCATAATCTACATCACAATCTACTCGATCAACTAAACGAGTTCCGCCCAATTCTTCGAATCGCTTATCCCATTCTTTACCAGATTCACAGAATAATTCGTAACTAGTATCGCCTAAAGCACAAACCGAGAAATGCGTATTTGAAAGTGAAGGAGCACCGTCCCCATTTGCCGCATTCCAAAGTTCTTCCGCATTATCGGGTTGTTCTCCTTCACCCCAAGTTGAACAAATAACCAAAACCCTAGACATTGATGCTAGAGAGGCAATATCGAAACCATCCATATCATGAACAGTAGATTCTAGGCCGTATGACTTGGCTCGCTTGCCAAATTTCACTGCTAAATCTTCCGAATTTCCACTCTGAGAACCAAAAAGAATGTGGAGACTACGGTCACCATCGGACAAGAAAGAAACCACATCATCAGTCATGATATCGCACCCAAGTGCCAACCGGCAGATTCATCCACCCAAATCGGATTATTGAACATAGCGGGTTGGGCTTGCGATAATTCGGAAGTTGAAGATTAGAAATCCATGCCATCCATCATGGCTTCGTCACCCATACTAACTCCCTTAGAAGATATCACGTCATCAATTCGAAGAATCATGGTAGCGGTCTCAGTAGCACTTTGTATAGCCTGTTCTACAACTCGAACTGGTTCGACGACATTTGCTTTTTGCATATCCATTACGCCCCCTTCAAACACATTGACTCCGAACGTTGAACGTCCTTCAGCATGTGCTTTCCTTACATCGATAATCGTATTGACGGGATCTAAACCCGCATTCTCTGCAAGAGTTCGAGGAATTACTTCAAGAGCTCCGGCAAATGCTTCTATTGCCATCTGTTCTCTTCCGCCAATTCCTTCTGCAAAGGTTCTCAGATCTCGACTAAGTGCGGCTAAAACACTGCCACCTCCTGTAAGAATGGCTCCATCCTCGTGAGCTACACTAACTACGCCAATGGCATCGTCAAAGGCTCTTCTAATCTCATCGACAACATGATCTGTGCCTCCACGAAGAAGTACACTGACACTCTTTGCCTCATCACAGCCAGTAAGGAAAATCATATCTGATTCACCTATTTTTCTCTCTTCGACCTTTGAACAATGTCCCAAATCATCTTTTGAAAGATCATCAATATTTGTTACAATTCGGCCCCCTGTAGCCTTTGAAAGTGCCTCCATATCAGATTTTTTTGCCCTTCTAACAGCAAAAATGCCTGATTTCGCCATATAGTGTTGAGCAAAATCGTCAATACCCTTCTGGCAAACCACAACATTTGCTCCTGATGAAATAATGCTGTCAACTAATCCCTTGAGATAGCCTTCTTCTTCGTCCAAAAATTGTGCAAGCATATTTGGATCTGTAATCTGAATCTTAGCATCAACTTCTGTTTTCTTAACTTCTATTGCTGAATTGATTAATGCAACCTTTGCATCACTTACAGAACGAGGCATGCCACTATGTACTCTTTCTTTGTCAAGAATTATACCATCAACTAATGTGCTATCTTTTATTGAACCTCCCTGTTTCTTTTCTACCTTAACGTCATCAAGATCTACGAGAATCTCGCCATCGCTTTCAGTTGCGACTGCAATAACTGCTTGAACACAAATCTCAGCAAGAAAAGCCTTGACTGCTCCTGCACTCTTTCCAGTTAATGCAGTTTTAGCAACTTCATGAAGCATCGCTTCGTCGACATCAATAGAATGTGAATCCAATAACTCAAGGCAGCGTTCTGCAGCAATTCTGAAACCTTCACAAATAATTGTTGGATGTACATTCTGCTCAATCAAATCCTCTGATCTCTTGAGTAATTCTCCAGCAAGAACAACGGCTGATGTCGTACCATCAAAACAGTGGGCCTCCTGAGTCTTAGCTACTTCAATAATCATCTTAGCAGCAGGATGTTCAATATCCATTTCTTTCAAAATTGTGGCACCATCATTTGTGATGATTACGTCCCCCATCGAATCAACAAGCATCTTGTCCATTCCCTTGGGACCAAGGGTGGTTCGGACAGCATCAGCAACAGCCTTGGCTGCTGCAATATTATTGCTCTGAGCAGTACGACCTCGGCTCCTAGTTGTTCCTTCCTTTAGTATGAAGATTGGTTGTTGACCGGTTTGTTGCATTGTCCAAAGCCCCCTTATTGCGAGTCGCCCGACTCAGCCTGCCGTCTTAAGACCACGGACGAGTAGATTAGAAAGTTAGGAGCCCTGTTGATCCAACCATTGTTGACCATAATGCTCCCATTGCTCCATGGTCCAACCTGCTGGTAAACCACTAGCAGGAAGCGGAGGAGCAGTAGATGAAGTCATTGCAACTGGAGCAGGAGGCGGAGCTTCCATTACTGGGGCTGGAGCTATCTCAGGAGCAGACGCTATCTCAGGAGCAGGAGAAATAGAACGATATTTCTCTTCTAATGAAGTCTGATAATCGGCTAAACTGACTACTTCATCCTCAATATCCCTAGTCCCCATTACTACTTGGAAAAGAACTGCAAGTAAACCAATAATTACGACAATTGATGCTGAAATAGCGGCGATACTGCCCCATGCTATTCCCGAACTCTCAGACTCATCGATAAGAGATATACGAACAAAGGTTACAGATTGAGAAAATTCCACAGTATCCAAATCTGCATCAATTTCAAGGGTGAAATTCAGAATTTTATTGGCCTCATCTAAGTTCGACAAAGCGAGTTCAGAAGGATCAATCTCAATCTGAATTGTTCGTCGTTGGTCTGGACCTAATTGGAATTCCCTATCTAATTCGTTTATTCGGGGGTTAAAACCATACGCAGTCATCTCATTTGCATTAAGATCAAGTCGAATTTGTTGATTCATTGTAGGATGACGGTTATGAATTTCAAAAGTCATAACAGTAGGTGGATTAACTTTCTCAATTGTTTGAGGACCTGGTCCCAAGATATTGACCCAACCTTGAGTACCTACATCGAAAACAGCAGAACCAGTGGCGGAAGGAGTTGTTCCTGTTCCATCAAAGTTTAACGATGTTGCAGTTAATGAGAGCGTCTGAGAACCGGACGTCCCCTCTAAGAAAGCATAGCAGAAAGTTACATTGTAAGAAGAACCAGGGGAGATTACAGGAGTTTGAGACGGACTCAATATTTGTCCATTTGAATTCCTTAATTCAACTGTAATTTTATCGGAACCACCAGTCTCAATGGAGAACTGATCATCCATATTTCCAACATTCTGAACCTCCCATTGTCCGGTCCTACATGATTCACCTGCGGAGAAGGTCTGACCACTCATATCCAAATTTTCAACCACAACTTCGTATGTTGGAGGAACAGTGAGGCGAATTTGTTGAACCACGCTATACGAGGGATCGGTCTGAGATGTTGCCTTGACATCAATCAAATATACATCAGGAGGCAAACCAAATGGCATTGGTAGAAGGACATACGTAACAGTATCTCCGCCGAAAGCATCCATTACTCCAGTTTCGACTGAAGATAATGATGCTTGTAAACGATAATCTGCAAGAATACTAAGATTGTAATTTTCATCTGAATTACCATTATTTACAAATCCAATTTCTATTTGTTGCGCTTGACCATTTGATGGAACAGTAACTTCATTTGACACAGCACTGATTGTCAAATCCGTAACTATTGGAACATCAACATAAATCTTCCAAGTTGATTGAGCGGAAGCAGGTGGCACAGCATTTGTCAAAAGAGTAATTTCGACAATACCAGGTGTAGCCTGAACAGGTGCAGTAAGTTGAGCTATAATCTCAACAGTTTCCCCCTTTTCAACAGAAATCTGTGTAATAGGTGCGCCTGTTGCGTCAAACCATTCTAAATCAGAAAGAGACCACAACGAATCATCAAAATACGCTCCAAATCTCCATGATGCGGGCTCATTTCCTGTATTCTGAAGAGTCATTGTAACATTTCCAGTAGACGAAGGAGGTAATGTCAATGCAGGGTTTGTGATTGTCTTCTGCCTAAAATTGGCAGAATAAGAAGAATCAACTGTAACATCTA
>PAOZ01000004.1 GCA_002708695.1 Methanobacteriota archaeon
ATTGCACCTTCATCAGGAAATACAAAAGCATCTCTGATTTCATCTTCATTCAAGTCACTACGCCTTTCAAGGAGCCATTCAACTGTAAGATTATCCGGCTCACAGATTCCTGTTTTATCAGAACATTCTGTAGCCATATTACATAATGTAGCTCTTTCATCCATTGATAGAGATGAAAGCCCAGACCCCCCAAATTCCATTGATCGATCCAAAGTATCAGAATGTTTTGCGTAGTACCAAAGAATATGGAGAATAACATCTTTTGCTGTACACCCTGGATTTAATTCACCAACGAGTTCGAATCGAATACTTTCTGGAACTTTGACGAAAGCAAATTGGTTGTGAACCAAATTAGCATATTCGGTAGCGCCTACTCCATAAGTAAGAGCATTTGATGCTCCACCCATACACGTATGACTATCTGTTGCTTGGATAAAATCCCCAACATCGATAAATTCTTCTCGAGCAACTTGATGACAAATCCCTGGACTGATTCCATTTACAGCCGAATAATCTCTAACGCCGGTATGTTGTTGAAATATTACTTGAAGCTCCCGAAGAGTTTGGATTTTTTCTACAAAGGGACCAAACCGAGGAACTCCTGTCGCATAGAGCAAATGATCTTCAAAAACAGCAAATTTGGGTGGATTAGGTAAGGCATAGTCTTCTCCATATTCTAACATTAAGAAATTATGAACTTGTGCAGTTGTAAATTCATGACTGTAGCCTCCATCAACTGTTGCCAAGACAGCATCACCTGGTGAAACAAAACATTGTTTCCCACCTGTTCCAATCAATTTTTGAGCAATTATTTTTTCTGCCATAGTCATCGGCCTTTCAATTTCAGAAATTGTTGGTAAATCTATCATACCTTCATTCAATTTCTTTGCAAATGGCAAAATACCCCCATTTTCTAAGATTAATTTTGTAATAGGATCATATTTATTTGTAAATTCTTCAAGAGATATTTCTTCACCACTTTGTAAACGAATTAACATTTCATGATTACCCATTAATTGGCCAAGATTGATATTATTTCTCTCATGAATTGGTGCGAAGGATGCCGCAATAACAATCCTAATTCCTGACCATCTTTCACATTGAGGTGCAGTCTCTCTACTAGATCCTGTACCCTTTCTATGTCCCGAAACAATAACTTCAAACCCTCCATCTTTCAATGCATTTTCTTTGAAAACTCTTTCACCATCATGCAGTAATCCAGCGTATGCATTTTCAGCAATTTTTGCCGGTTCGTGATCAAAACAAACCCATGCAGGAGTCATTACATCAGTATTGATATCATCTAATAAATCGTCAACAGATAAATCTTCCATTTTCAATACTAAACCTTCGTATAATTGCTTTTTAATTAAATCAAGATCTTTGGTCAAGAATAAAATTCTGGCATCGTCAGACAATCGGACAAATGAAGGAGGCCACGACTCACCCATGCTCGACACCGTTCTGACCATGAACTGGCTGTATTTGACCTTCGCCGTGATTGCATACATAGAAATGGGTATAGTTTAAAAAAAATTAATCAAGGTAAGTAAGTAAGATTTATAAGATAGAATTATTCGAGTGTATAATATCTTTGGAGATAATCAATATGTCAGACCCTCAAGTAGAAGATATCGTAAAATGCCCAGAATGTGGAAGTCGCGACCTTAATCGTGATGAAACTAGAGGAGAAATTGTTTGTGCCATGTGTGGCTTGGTAGTTGAAGACAATGTAATTGATCAAGGAGCCGAATGGCGTGTTTTCAGTCCAGAACAAGGAGATCAAAGAGCTAGAACAGGTGCACCAATGACAGTAATGCTGCACGATAAAGGACTTTCTACAGATATTGATTGGCAGAATAAAGATTATTCTGGAAAAACAATCAGCAGTCGTTATCGAAGTCAATTTTACCGAATGAGAAAATGGCAGAAGAGAAGTAGAGTTAGTAATGCAACAGAGCGAAATCTTGCAATGGCATTAGCAGAATTAGATAGAATGGCTAGTCGACTAAATCTTCCAAAGTCTATTCGAGAGGCAGCCGCTGTAAATTACAAACGTGCTGTCGAGGCTCGTTTGATTCGTGGCAGATCTATTGAAGGTGTGGCAGCAGCTAGTTTGTATGCGGCATGTAGACAATGTGGGAACCCTAGAACGTTAGATGAAATTAGTACAGCAAGTAGGACTGGTAGAAAAGAGATTGGCCGAACCTATCGTTTCATGGTAAGGGAATTGAAGATGAAAATCCCCCCAACAACTCCTGAGATGTATATCCCTCGTTTCTGTAGTGGTTTAGATTTAGATGCAGAAGTTCAATCCAAAGCATATGAATTGATACAAAGAGCCCAAGAAAAGGAATTAACATCAGGCAGAGGTCCTACAGGAATTGCTGCATCTATTATCTATATCGCCTCTGTTCTTTGCGGAAAGCGACGTACTCAACGAGAAGTTGCTGAAGTGGCAGGTGTAACTGAGGTAACAATTCGAAATAGATACAAGGAATTAATTCAAAACTTGAATATTGAGCTTGAAATTTAATTTTAGTTCGTAAAATATCTTTTTTGAAATAAAAAAAGATATTTTTTTTGAATAAGATATAGATTAATTAAGAACGGGCCCCAAAAATATACTGGGGTGCAATAATGAGAGGACGTTTTCGTCAAGATTCGTCAAGTTTAGACGATCAAAAATTATTGGCAGATTTATCATCACACCTTAGAACACATACCTTTTCTTCAACTCCAGAATTAAATCCTAGATTCAAAGAATATCTTACACAATATATTCCTGAAACAATTGACCAAAAAATAGACCCAATGAAAGATTATCCTTTATTGAAATCAGCCAAAGAATATCTTGAAAATGATGGTTGGACATTTGAATTATTGGAAAGCCATAGTACAATCGCATTTGGGTTTGAAGGCAGAAATGGAAAATGGCATTGTATGGTACAAACACGAGAAAAGGAAAACCAACTCATTTTTTACTCATCATTAGAAAATGGGATTCCTGAAGAAATGATTGAAAAATTAATGAGATTCATCACTATCGTAAATTATCGATTGGTCGTTGGAAATTTTGAAATGGATATTTCAGATGGTGAATTGAATTACAAGACTGCTTTGGATTTAGATGAGATTACTCCATCCCAATCATTGATTAGAAATATGATTCAAACTAATTTAGCAACTTTTGATCGACATTTATTGGGAATAAAAGCAATAATTGAGGGAGCATCAGTAGATTCTGCATTAGATGCTATTGAATTAGACAGTGTGGAAAATTAATGCAGTAACCATTCCATATCATGATGTGGTCCGATTCCTTCGATTTCAAAAATTTCTGAAACGATTACAAACCCTCTTCTTTGATACATAGGAACAGCCCGAATCCTAGCATTGCACCATATTCCAGTTTCGTTTTCTTTAGCATAATTCTGCAACATTTCAACAATTTTACTTCCAATGCCATTATTTTGATAATCAAAATCAACAGCCATACCTCTTATTCTAAAATTAGCCCCATCGCGTGGATCTGTTTGTAGTGTTGAACATCCAACCATTTTTTCGTCATGATAAGCAACTAAAAATCGGGTATTTGGATTAGTATCAATTCCGTGGTAATGAGCCGTATCTCGGGGTTTTCCTATCCTCAATACCTTCCATCTCAAATCTAGATGAGCATCATTTACCTTAGTTTCCCAAACATATTGTATTTCCATTTGTATTCCGAATCGACGAAGAAGTCTTTGGATTTAGATACTCCCAGTTGACCCAACGACTCAAACAAGTATGTCCTATGCGCAAGGTATGACTGGGACGAAGCCATGGATTCATCCTTCGTCGATAATCGATCAGGGGGTTACAATTAGCGATGGAACCAAAATTTGGCATTTTTCACATATTATGGAAAATGTGAATATCGGTTCCAATTGTATTCTTGGACAAAATGTCATGATTGGAAGAGGTGTAAATATGGGTTCGGGATGTAAAATTCAAAACAACGTCTCGATATTTTCAGGGGTAATTTTGGAAGATGATGTTTTTTGTGGCCCTTCTTGTGTATTTACGAATGTAGTGTATCCTCGCGCATCAATTGAAAAAAAGAACCAATTTCAAGAAACAAAAGTGCGTAAAGGGGTAACTATTGGAGCTAATGCGACAATTCTTTGTGGGATAGAAATAGGCAAATATGCATTTATTGGAGCCGGTTCTGTAGTTACATCTTCTGTTGAACCATTTGCTTTGATGATGGGGAATCCAGCACGAAGAGTTGGTTGGGTTGGAGAGTATGGCGAACCCCTTGATTCTGATTTAATATGCAAAAAAACTGGAGACGAATACAAATACGATGAAGGAAGTGGGTTGACAAGATGCAACAAATAGGATTGAAAGTAATAGTTGTTTTATGCACACTACTTCTTGTTGGTTGTATTGGTTCAGAATCCACCACCTCTAATTCGAGTCCATATAATGGTCATGAATGGACAGGGGCAAATCCTGCACCATTGTTTACTTTAGAATCGATGAATGGTAGTTTGTGGTCATTAGAAGAAGAGAGAGGAAAAACAGTAGTTTTGGCCTTTACATATACTCGATGTTATTCGACCTGTCCAGTAATTTCTCATTCTCTATCTACTGTATATTCGGAATTATCATCGTTTGAAAAAGAAAACATTACTTTTGTATCAGTTACGATTGATCCTTGGCACGATTCTCCAACAGTATTACAAGAATGGACTGAAGTTAATCAGTTCAATTGGACTCATTTGACAGGTTCACCAGATGCAGTAGTTCCTGTTTTGAATGAATTTGGTGTTGGGCCTATTGGTTTTGAGGATCAATCAGAAGAAGGATATGGATTTAATCATACTCAGCCGACATATATTATTGATCGTAATGGAAATGTACGTGTGTTATGGGATGATGCAGATTTAATGGTTGATTTCTTCTTAGAAGATCTAAGACTTGTGGCTGAGTGAATATATGATGAACAATCGTTCGGTTGCTCTTTTTTCTTTATTTGGTGTAACTCTTCTGTGGGGTGGAACATTCATTTGGATGCAACAATCATTGGATGCAGCAGTAATAACTACCCCTTATCTTTCAGAAAATCATATTGCGATTTTCTTTGTGATGATGCGTTTTTTGATTGCTGGAATTTTTCTTTTGTTGCTCGTTCCTAAAACATGGGTAGGATTGCGTGATCTTGAAGTTTGGAAAGGAGGTTTATTACTTGGAGTGATTATTTGGGGTGGATTTATTCTCCAAATGTTAGGATTAACGGATGTTACACCTGCAGTTTCTGCGTTTTTAACTAGCTTGTATGTGGTTTTTACTGCATTAATTGGTGTTGCAATTGGAATGCAAAAATTAACACGTTTTGCAATTATTGGCGTAATTCTTGCTACTTTTGGTGCAGGTTGGATTAGTGGCCCCCCCCAACTACATTTTGGTTTAGGTGAATGGTTAACAGTTGCGTGTGCATTATTATTTGGAGCACACATAATTGTCACTGACAAAGTAACAAAAGCAGTAGATCCAATTCAGGTAACTGCAACAATGTTACTCACAGTTTCAGTACTATCGATGATGGTGTTTTATTTCACATCAAGAAAATACGTTGATGATTTTTTTATTCTTTTGAAGGACCTTGACTTTCTTTTCCCATTGTTGTTATGTGCAATTCTTGGTAGTTTGGTAGCATTATTGGTCTTGAATATATATCAGCAACATGTACATCCAGTTCGAGCAGCAATTTTGTATGCATTAGAACCGGTATGGGCGATGTCTGCATCATTACTACTAGGCCTTGAAGGAAATGTATCATTTTGGCTTCCACTAGGTGCAATTGCATTATTGGTTGGGAATCTGATAGTAGAACTAGATCAAGCCACCCCAGAATCTTCGAAATCTGAAGAATGAGAGGTGTTATTCTTCATGATTATTTATTGTGATATTTGTCTTTGAAATTCTCCAATATATGAAAGGGGAAATAATGAGATACATCAATACTCCATATACACCAGAAGGAAGACTTAGAGTAGAAAGACCACCATCTGGTGAGGCTAAAATCAGTCCACCAATTGTAATACCAACCGTAGCATTTTGTATTCCACTTTCTATGGAAACAGTTGTTGCTTTATCAACTTCAAGATTCAATAATTTTGCACTTTGATATCCAATTCCTAACATAAGTACATTCAACATGATTACTGAAGGGCCTAATGATCCAATATTTTCGATTAATGTATTCCATTCACTAGCAATGGCTGCAATTACAATAATTACAAACAGAATTGTTGCAACCATATTCACTCCGTTTTCCAACAAATTGGCTTTATCTGTGGCCCAATGTCTTATTGCCATCCCAATTAACACAGGCAATGTAGTTAGAAGAAACATAGTTATTCCAAGTCCAATAATATCAATTTCAGGAGCAACTTCTCCCATGAAATAACTCATTGAAAAACCAACAATTAAGGGTAAAGTGAATACTGAAATCACAGAAACTACTGCAGTATATGATATGGAAAGTGCAGTATCTCCCTTTGCCAATTTAGTTAGAATATTTGAGGTCACTCCCCCAGGACAACATGCTAAAATCATTAACCCAACTGCTAATTCACCATCTAGTCCAGATAATAATACAACACCAAAACCAATACTTGGTAAAATTATCATTTGGTTGATTACACCGATTGCAAATGCCTTTGGTTCATTAAAAACCAAGAAAAAATCATTACGCGTTAGACCTAATCCTAATGAAAACATGATGAAAGCTAGTGCTATTGGCAAGACAATATCAATAATTACATTCCCCTCCTCTTCACTAATTTCTTGAGCTTGTACTGGTGCTGTAACAATCAATAATGCAAATAGAATTGAGAGGACTAGGAACCCACGTCTCATAAACGGTAAAAAAATTGCAAGCGTATAATTTCTTGTGGATTATATCATCATCCGATGCGAGTCTTCAAGAATATCTTCTAAGTGGCTTGGGTTATGGCAACAGTTGACTTTGCGACTCCTTTGCTAGGTGATTTTAGTACCCAGTTAGAAATAGCCTTCGGTTCAACATTTGGATGGCTTGTAGGCCATTTAATCATATTAGGCATAATTGCGATTTTAATTCAATCATTGAGAAACACGTCTTTGTTAACAAAAAACCTTGAAATTTCATCAAACAAAATTAAAAATTTTATTGGATATGGTATTGCATTTTTAATTCAGTATCAATTATTTGTTACCTTTTCATTTCCAATATCGGGAGCAATTATCACAGCAATATCTTCTACATTGTTATGGAAATGGACTTTTGATGTTCTTACTCCAACCAATGTTTGAACTAAATTATCTACGTGGAATTCAAGCACCCTCGATGCCCCCTCATCTCCATGGCGTCCTTTGGTGATCACCCATTGTTACCAGATGAGGTTGAATTATTGCTTTCAAATGAAACAACTAGTACCGTTTTTCTCAAGGCCGATTGCCCCCCTAGAGTTAAGTGTGGACACATTAGTGAAATTCGTTTGATTGAGTTGGAAGAAGATCCTTGGAATAAAGGCCAAGTCGAATCATTAGCATCGGAGTTGAAAGAAATAGTAGGTGACAATCAAGATAGATCAGATTGTTTTGTAGAAATTGAAAGAGTAGGATGTACCATTCTTCAGATTGGAGATTTACGAGTTACTTGCGCTTCCCCACCATTTTCAGATGCTTGGGAAATTACAATTGTTCGACCTGTTGCTAGACTTAGTTTAGATGATTATGAACTCAATCAAGATTTGATAGACAGACTTTCAGACCATCATAGAGGAGTATTTGTTGTAGGAAAACCAGGGTCAGGAAAGAGTACGTTTGCTACTGCAATTGCCGATCATTTAGATCTTGAAATTGGAGCGATGGTCAAGACAATGGAAGCACCTAGAGATTTACAAGTAGCTCAAAGAATAACCCAATATGCTCCATTGGAAGGAGATTTGGAGAAAACAGCAGAGATTATTTTTTTAGTCAGACCAGATTTTGTAATTTATGATGAGGTTAGGCGTGCAAATGATTTCAGGATTTTTTCTGATGTCCGTTTAGCAGGGGTAGGTTTACTCGGAGTAACTCACGCCAATAGTGGACTTGAAGCAATTCAAAGATTGGTTGGAAAGGTAGAACTTGGATTAATTTCCCAAGTTCTTGATACTGTAATTCATATTGAGAAGGGTAAGGTGTTTCAAGTACTTGAGTTACAAATGGTCGTTCGAGCTCCGTCTGGAATGGAAGCCGAACTTTCTCGTCCAGTGATTGAAATTAGGAAGTTTCCATCTGGAGAGTTGACCCATGAAATGTTTGCTTTTGGTTCAGAAATTGCTGTTGTTCCGGTTACAGGTTCAGATAATCCAACCCAATCAAGTCCAATTAGACAATTGGCTGCTGAAGAATTGAAACGATTGGCAAGATCCTATACTGGAGTTGTTGTTCATCATGTGATATTTACAGGAGAATCAGCAGCTGAAATTTATGTTGATGAAGGTGCAATTGGTGCAATTGTTGGACCAGGGGGAGACTCAATTCGTGCGTTGGAGGAAGAGGTTGGTGGAGTGCGTCTAAAAGTAAAGGGATACAAAGAACTATCACATTCTATTCGTCGAATTATAGATCAACAAAAACATCTTCGTGATCACGGATTTGACCCTTCGACTGCATTTCGTTCATGGGAGTCTAGTGGCGGTTCTAAACGTTCGAAAAAGGGGAAAGGAAAGCGACGTAGAAGATGAAAATATCTTGGGGTTAATTCAAATCTTAATAGTTATATGGCTACTCAATGAGGACCGCATCTGCCTTAGTCGCTCTTTTTTTACTGCCATTATTATTGGGAACAATTATTCATGACAATCCTGACAAACTCCTTGAAATCTCATCTCCAGAAAATAGTGTTACTGCTACAAATCCATTAGGTTGGGAATGGGTAAATAAAGACAAAGACGCCGGATATACTTGGGTTAAGGAAGTAGAAGGACAATCAAACGGTTCTTTCTTTGCTGCAGGAATCTATAGAGGCGGCTCACTAAATCTTCAATCTGGAACAATAACAACGAATTCAATTCAAGTGTTAAATCACGGAGGTCTTGATGTTTTCATCGGCCATTATACATATAATTCAGGTAATGGTTATTGGTCATGGTTGCAAACATTTGGTGGCGAATCAGATGAATATCTAGAGGATATGATTGTAGATTCCAATGGTGATTTGATTTTGGTAGGTTCATTCAGTTCCTCTTCGATTAATGTAAATTCTAATTCTTTGGTTAATCAAGGTGATAGAGATGGTTTTTCATTGAAAGTAAACGGTCAAACAGGGTCTTTCCTATGGGGGAATTCGTTAGGTTCATCTGGATTTGATAACATAACTGGTGTTGCAGAAACATCTACTGGTAATATTGCTTATTGTGGATGGACAAATAGCAGTTCATTGATTGTAAATGGAACAGCACACAATGGAAGTGGATTTGATAATGATATAATTGTATCTTGGTCTACAAATTCTGGAGTTTGGGATCAACTTAGACGCTATGGAAACAGTGGTGTAGAAGAAGCACACGATTGTACTACAGATAACAACAATCGTGTAATTGTGGTTGGTGAATTTTCATCCTCGTCATTGGTTCTAGATCAAACCACCATTACCCATGGAGGAGGCACAGGATCAGATAGTTTGGTTATGAGAATAGCCACAACTGGAGTTGAATGGGTAAGAAAACCAATAGCCACAGCAAATGATCGAGCTTGGTCTGTAGATATCGACCCTGGAGGAAATATTTTCGTTGCGGGCGAATTGTTCTACAATAATTCGGGATCTCATGAAATTACATGGGGTTCTATTCGAATGACAACAGGGCATAATCATCAAATGATTTATGTTGTGAAATTTTCTAATGTTGGGGCTATTGGATGGGCAATAAAAAGCACCTCTAACTACAATAATAACTATTATCAAAGCAACAAACAACAATGGGGTCCTTCAATAATAGTCCCTGAACAACCATCATCTTCAGGAAATTTAGCCCTATCTTTTCATACCAAAGGCGACAATAATGTGAGGTTTTACGGCAGCTCCTCCTCAGACAATATTTACACTGGCTGTTCAAGTTCCTCTGCTGTTTTTGTAGGTATTACAAGCACAGGTAAAATTACTTATCATAATCAGCGATATTCTTGTTATTCTAATTTATTTGATATCGATGTTATCGATCGCTCTTCAGGAACGGATTATGCATTTGCTGCTTGGTCGAATTTCGCTAGAACTGGTGAGACAGAAACATCAACAGACACCTCATCAATAGACAATCATTGGTCTGATTCCCCACATACTTCAATGAGGGTACATTCTTGGAGCGATTCAACATCGTATCCGGGTCCAACTAGTACACATTACGTAAAGGAAGAAATTGGTTTTTCAAATACAGAAACTGTGATTGATTTAGAGAGAATTAATTCTACACATACTGCAGTATTAATTCATGGAGAATCACAAGGCCTTCGATTTGGAAATTTAACATCTGGTGCGACCAATGATGAAAATGTATGGTTAGCAATATTCAATGAAACTGGAGCATGGACCGATTTAGATCGTTTTTCATTCCAAAATGAATGGAATTCTGACCGTCAGAAACAAGGTCTTTCAATGTCCGTTGCTCCAAACGGAACGATTTGGATTACAGTACAATCTAATGGATTCTTGGATGTCCCAGGTTATTCTAGAATAAGCACATCTTCGAATTTTTATGTTTTAAGTTGGAATCCAACATCTAGTTCATGGTCATCTATTGATCAAATTTCAGGATGGCAGAAAAGCTATGCAGCATATTTTGAAACTGCAATAGATGGAAATGGCGATCTTTGGGTTACAGGTACTTGCCGTTATACTGTTACTATTGTCGGCCAATCATACAATTTTGGAAGTGATAATCGTATTTGTTTTGCTCAAAGAAATACTACCAATGGTTGGAATAATGTTTTCCGTACTGATGGAAGTTACGACTCTCCATCATTAGATGCAATAGCCGGCCATCCAGATGGTGGTGTTGTGTTTTGGACTCGAAGCGATCGATATACCTCTCCTGGGGGATCTAGTTATTCTATCAGTGGTAGTTCTGCCGGAGCTTTAGTCCGTCTATATCAAAATGGTACAATGTATCTTTGGGATCGGCCGGATTGTACTTCTGGAAATAATTGTAATTACGTCCAATCAATGGATGTGAGATCCAATGGGGATGTTGTAATTGGGGGTTATTTCCAAAATTCAGTTTCATTTTCAGGCTGTTGTTCTGTGAATTCTGGTGGAGCAGACGACGGATATCTCGCAATGTGGAATCACTCTAATGTTGGATGGGATTGGTCTATCGCATTAGGTGGAACATCTAACGATTATCTCTATGATGTCCGTTTTGTTGGTAATGGAAGTATAGTTGGAGTAGGACAAAAGTCAGGAGTAATTAGTGTTGGTTTAACCACTCTTTCTAATGCTGGAACTGGATTTGTAGCAATGGCTTCAGATCAAGGTACTTGGTCATGGGCTCAACAACCCACAGGCCCAGTTAACGTCAGAGCCGTAGTTCCTGCTTCAAACGGCTCTATTGAGGTGGCTGGAGAAATATTGTATGATAATGGAGGACCTCGCCAATTTGGATTAGATACTTTGACGACTTCGGATGGGAGAGATCTATTTATTTCTAGAATGAGTGCAGATCAAGATGCAGATGGAATAACAAATAATCGAGATAATTGTCAGAGCATTTACAATCCCGTTCAAGCAGATTATGAGTCAGATGGAATAGGAGATATTTGTGATTTAGATGATGATGGTGATGGAATTTCAGACCAATTAGATACTTGTCCCATGGGGTCTTTTGGTTGGATATCATCAGCATTTACTGATTATGATGGAGACGGTTGTTCAGACTCGGTCGAAGATGATGATGATGACAATGATAGCATACTCGACTCTGACGATACTTGTTTGTATGGTGCATTGAATTGGACATCATCTAGTCTTACAGATCATGATGGAGACGGTTGTAAAGATTCAACAGAAGATAGTGATGATGATAATGATTTAATTTTTGACAATCCTGATTCATGTCCACTTGGTATTACAGGATGGATTTCTTCGCCTTCGACAGATCTTGATGGAGATGGTTGTCATGACGAATTAGAGGACGATGATGATGATAATGATTCAATAGATGACGACGAAGACTATTGCGAAAAAGGAAAGACAGGGTGGACTTCTTCACCCTCATCAGATAATGATGGAGACGGTTGTCATGATGTTGAAGAAGATGATAATGACGATAATGACGATTTCCCTGATGTGGACGATTTCTGTCCGAATGGTACTGTAGATTGGAGATCTGGTTCTGTAACGGATTATGATGGAGACGGTTGTCACGATTCAGATGAAGATACAGATGATGATTCAGACGGGATTCCAGATGTTGATGACAATTGTCCCAAAGGAATTGATGGATGGAAAACAAATCCATCAATAGATATTGATTCTGATGGGTGTCATGATTGGAACGAAGATTGGGATGACGATGGAGATGGAGTAGGAGATTTGGATGATCGTTGTTCTAGAACTCCATTGGGTGAATCCCCTAATGCCAATGGCTGTGCTCCTGGGGAAACACCAGATGATTCAACAAATGGTGGAGGATCTACTGTTGTGAATAATACGTATGTCAACAATACTTATGTCAACAATACATATGAAAATGACACATTCATTAACAATACATATGAAAATGACACACAAAATGAATTTTTGAATAATACATATGAAAACAATACATATGCAAATAGCACATCAACTATTTTTGAAAATGAAACATTCCAGAATCTGACTTATGTTAATGAAACAAATATTCCAACCGAACAAAATGAGACAGACAATCAATTAACTGATTTAGAAGAAACTAGTGACGAATCCGGTTTTACTTTCCCAATAATTGAGGCTGCAGTAGTTTCTCTTTTAGCTGCAATTTTCTTAATTCAATTAAGTACGGTAATTTCTAGAAGATCAGAAGATGAATACTCTTCTTCACCATTTGAGGTAGATGAAAAATCTATTTTTGAAGAGGAAATAAGTGAGAAACCAGAGGAAAAATCAGAGAAATCAGAGATTGAACCTACGTCAACAGACACCCCCCCTCCAGATGACATTGGTGGAACAATAGATGAACATGGATTTGAGTGGCTCGAGTGGCCAGAAGATAGTGGTGTCAATTATTATCGAAAGCCAGATTCTGACGAATCTTGGGCTATTTGGTCTTCGGAATGATTCTTGAAACATGCCTTAGTCGGGAGAATTGGTAATTGCATGTCTGAAGGCGAAGGCTCCCCTCCTGTGGTTATTGTTCGCCCAGAGACCACAATCTCTGGAGGAACCGCTGTTCAGGAGAAGATGATTGCCGCCGCACGTGCTTTTGCAGATATTCTCAAACCAACATTTGGCCCCAGAGGGTTGGATAAAATGTTATACAAAACCGATGGCACAACTGCAGTAACAAACGATGGTGCTAAAATTGTAGCTGAATTGATGGTCAAACATCCAGCAGCAAAGGCATTTGTTAGTTTGGCTGAATCTCAAGAGAATGCTTGTGGTGATGGAGTTACACGAAGTTTGTTATTCTGTGGAGAATTATTAGGAGAAGCAGATCGATTGATTCGAACGGGATTACATCCTCTCACTATTGTTGATGGTTATTTAGCTTCATTAGAAATACTTGAGAATGAAATCTCTAATTGTAGTATTTCGATTAATTCTGAGGATTCTATAATCATAGAATCAATTGCTAACACTGCACTTCGTGGTAAATCAGCGGATCAAAACATTGCACTTTTTTCGTCATTAGCATCGGAAGCAACAACACAAATTTCACGTTTAGTTGATGGGCAAATTCTTGCAGACTCTGAAGACATTTCCATGTATCTTCAAGGAAGCGGAGGTTTGCATGATAGTTGTGTAATTCCAGGAATTATTGTTCGTCGCCGAGTTTTACTTGATAGGTTGGAAGGGAAACGTGAGAAGGTTCGCATTGCAGTGATTAGTGGAGATTTATCTCCTCGTAGTTTGGCTAGAGATGCAGAAATAGAGGTCGAAAATCCAGAACAATTAACTGATTTTATTGAAGAGCAAGAGCGTGGTAGGAAATCATTAGTAGATAGTTTACTCAAATTAAGAGTTCAAGCAATTGTTGTTGGTGGAGAAGTAGATCGAGATATTCTCCATCATTTGGTTGATGAAGGAATCTTTGTAGCAGGGGAATTTGATGAATCAGAATTGAGAAATTTAGCATTATCAACAGATTCTACAATTGCATCGAGCATTCATCATTTGGATGATTCAGATATTGGTTATGCTATAGAGATTAATTGTATGCGTAAATCATCTACCGATAGAGTAGAAGACGAGATTACAATTCTTGGTGGTGAACATTCCAAAGTAGCCACAATTGTTGTTGGTGGAGTTGAAGGAACATCGGGCGAAGAAGTCATTAGGGGATTATATGATGCAATTCGAAGTACTACACTTGTTGTAAATTCGGGCGAAGTAGTTCCAGGAGGAGGTTCGGTATATGCCACATTATCAATGATAATTCGAAAATCATCCGAGCAACGTTCAGATCGAGCACGTTTAGCTATGGATGCATTTTCTAGAGCATTAGAAGTTGTTCCAGCAACTCTTATTGAAAATGCAGGAGCAGATGTCTTAGACACGATTTTGTCTTTACGCGCATCAACAAATGGAAAAGATCCTTGGGGAATAAATGAAAGTGGAAAAGTGGAAATAATTACACCATCAATTATTCATCCAACTCAAACTATTTTGAATGGAATAATTGGTGCTACCGAGGCTGTGTGTAGTCTTCTTCGTATCGATCAGGTAATTTCAGCCCGTGGTGATTGACTTACGAATCTTCATGGTCTTGAGACCTAGCCCATGAAGTGGGGATACATCGTGCAGGACGAATCTCCTCGAGCATTGATTAGCGTATATGACAAAACCGGAGTGCATGATTTTGCAAAGCAATTGAATGATTTGGGTTGGCAAATTCTCTCTACAGGTGGTACAGCTCGATTGTTGAGAGAAAATGGTGTGAACGTTACAGATGTCACCGAGATAACAGGACATCCAGAAGTTTTCAACGGCAGGGTCAAAACACTCCATCCAGCGATTCATGCCGCTATACTTGCTCGGGGAAATAATTCAGAAGATATGCTAACTCTCAAAGAATTAGGCTATCCAAGGATAGATTTAGTGGCTGTTAATTTGTATCCATTTGCAGAAGTGGCAGCAAAAGAACCACCTGTTAGTGAAGCAGAATTGATTGAAATGATAGACATTGGTGGTCCAACACTTGTTAGAGCTGCTGCAAAATCTCACCAAGATGTACTAATCGTTACAGATCCTACAGATTATGTCGAGATTCTTGAAACGATAAAAGAAGCAAATGGCGATCCAAGTGCAATTAATTTAGCAACACGACAAAGATTAGCATTAACTGCATATCAACGAACAGCAGCATATGATGTAGCGCTTGCAAATACATTAGCAACTCGTTTAGAGTTCCTTGAACAGTATACTTCTGAAGTTTTACCCGAAAAAATTCTCATTTCAGGAGGTATGAGAACTCCTCTAAGATATGGTGAAAATCCACATCAACCAGCGGCATTTTATCCGGCAAATGTTCTTGGAGAATCACCTCATGGCCTAGCAGCAGCAGAACAACATGGAGGGAAAGCACTTTCCTTCAACAATTATTTGGATTTAGATGCAGCCCTACGTTTCTGTCGTTCTCACATTGGTTCAGAGTGGTCTGATTGGCCTCATTGTTGTGTTATCATAAAACATACTAATGCATGTGGTGTGGCAGTTTCTACCAATCAGATTTCTGCTTGGGATGATGCTTTAGCAAGCGACCCAGAATCTGCTTTTGGTTGTGTAATTGCATTCAACACAATAGTAACCAAAGCAACGGCAGAAAGAATTGGAGATCATTTTGTAGAGTGTATCATTGCACCTGAGTATGAAGATGGAGCATTGGAAGTATTATCTCAGAAAAAGAATCGCAGAATGCTTACACTTGAAGAAATGAAATCATTGGATATGCAAACACAATTTCGTCAAATTGATGGTGGTTGGTTGGCACAAACAGAAGGGGCTCCAGTGATTGATTGGTCCGATGTTAAATGTGTAACAAAGATACAAGCAAACCCAAATCAAGTGGATTTAGCAAGATTCGGAGTTGCTGTTTGTGCGCAGGTTAAGAGTAATTGCGTGATATTTATTCAACCCACAGAAACAGGTTTTGCAACTGTAGGTATTGGGCCAGGGCAAACCAGTCGAGTCGAAGCGGTTCGAATTGCGGCTCGTAGAGCAGGAAAACGAGCCCATGGTGC
The DNA here is from genome assembly GCA_002708695.1 of Methanobacteriota archaeon. Classification (GTDB taxonomy): domain Archaea; phylum Thermoplasmatota; class Poseidoniia; order Poseidoniales; family Thalassarchaeaceae; genus MGIIb-N2. The sequence continues at coordinate 16,453 of PAOZ01000004.1, forward strand.
GATGATGGTATCAGATGCATTTTTTCCTTTCAGAGATGGAATTGATACGAGTCACGAAATAGGAATCACAGCCGTGGTTCAACCCGGTGGAAGTATTCGTGACCAAGAAGTAATAGATGCAGCCGATGAACATAAAATGACAATGTTATTTACTGGAGTAAGGTTATTCAGACACTAAGTGGCATCAAATGAATTGGAAAAATACGTTTGTTGCAGGTGCGGGAACAGGTGCTACATTAGGTACGTTAGTGGCAGTGATTATGCTGTCAATAGGGCTAGAACCTCCTTCTCTTTTAGCTGCAATTACAGTCTTCTTTGGAATGATTTTCATATCTGCATTTATAGTGCAAAAAACATCGCAAAGAATAGGTTGTTGTAATCCTAGTCTTAAACAACTAATTCCAATTTCGTTCCTAACCTTTGTTATTCCAGTATTGGGTGCATCATTTGGGGCCCCGAATCGCGATTTAGATACTGTATTAACTATTATTTTCTTAGGTACAATAGGTGGAGGTTTTTGGAGTACTCCATTTGCAATTTGGAATTATTTTAGAAGTTCAAAGTCTTCAGAACCCCCTACAGTTCACTCTTTAAATCACAATGAAGAATCTGAATAGTCTAATTTGTTCTGGTTTTTACCCATTTGAGAATGTAAATTATTCCAATCATCCCCACAGCTAGGATAGTGATTGATCCAGCTGCATATTCATCAGCCCCAGTCCATGATGAGGGGTTAATCAAATTACCATTTTCCCCCTTTGTAGAAACACTCCAAACAAAGAATGCTGAAATGCTTGACATGAAACCAATCATTCCAATAATCACAAATTTTACATGAGTAGGAAGAGTTTTTCCAGTTGCATAATAATTGAATAATGTAGAACCAAAGAAACGGTTTGTAAGAGTCCAACGAAATAGTCGTTCATTAGATAATGAGAATAAAAATGCAGCAGGAACGGCCCAAGAGACAGATGGCCACCCCGGAATCCAAATTCCAATAATTGCAAAGATAAGAAATAGAAAACCAATTACAACATAGATTCGACTTTTTATTTTGTTACTGGATACTGCATATTTTTCAACGATTTCATCAATAGTTTCTAACTGCTTCATCCAATCATCTCGTTTTTATTTCGATTAATTAGAAGTAATAATCATGTCCATACGTGAATATACTCAAGGGTTAACCCCCTATCGTATGGATATGACTCTTCGTATTGGAACACCTACTAATCCGTTGAGATTAGCGGTAATGATTTCCGGCGGTGGATCTGGAATGAAAGCACTATTTGAACATGTAGAAAACCAAGACAAATCTTGTCATTCTACAGTAATTGTTCTTAGTGATCGATTAGGCATTCAGGGTCTTTCAATTGCATCTTCATTTAGGATTCTTTCTGCAGCCGTCCCCTTGCCTAAAGATATAATCGATTCAAATTCTAGGCGAATTCAGCATGAGGAATTAGTAGAATCAAAACTAATTGAAAATGATGTTGAAGCAATAATACTATCAGGATATATGAGAATCTTAACTCCAAATTTTGTATCAAGGTGGGAAGGAAAAATACTCAACATTCATCCTTCATTGTTACCAAAATTCCCTGGCGCACATGCTCATCAAGAAGTTCTTTCTTCTGGAGAAACAAAATCAGGATGCACAGTTCATTTTGTTGATTCGGGTATGGATACAGGAGCTATAATTGAACAATCTGAAGTGCCAGTGTTTCCTGATGATACTTTAGAAACATTACAAGAAAGAGTCAAAATCGAGGAGCATAAATTGTATCCAAGAATTATTGATGATTTTTCTGAAGGCAAGGTTCGATTAATTGATGGAAAAATAATCAGAAAATAAGGTCATCAGGATTATTGAGATTTTTCAATGCATTTGTATTGGAAAATTTTTGGTAATTTATCCTGACATAATCTTCAGAATCTACAAATTTCCTTAATGGCATAGGTTTAGTGTTTGAAATATTTTCCAAAAATTCAGATGATTTAATTTGCATCAGTAAAGGTTCAGGTCCTTTTTTACTCCAAGGAACAACCCCAATTTTTGTTGGATTTCGCTTGAACTCTTTAGTTAACAATTGTATGGACTGTGCATCGAACCAAGGACTATCTACAGAGATAATTTGAACCAAATTATTTGTTGGAAGAGTAAATTTTAGCACATCCCAAATACCAATCAATTCTTCTGAATCAATTACTGTCTCTATTTTATCGTTGAATATTTCTTTTATCCATTCTGATTGTTTTTTATCACGTACTGACACAGTAATTTCTGAAATTCCAGCATTTAGTAGATTATTCGCTACAATTTCAATTAGCATTTTCCCGTTGAGAACAATACTTGCTTTGTCCATACCCATTCGGGTTGATAATCCACCAGCTAGAATCAGCCCGTGAATCTAATCACCTACCGCATTTCATCCAACCGTCGAGTGGCATGTTCAATTTCTGCCAATAATTCTCTTGTTCTTTCGATTAATGTTTCTCGCTCTCTTTTTTTACTAGATTTCGCAATCCACTGCATTAAGATTCCAATATCTTCTGCATCTCTTGCAATCGTCCACTCTAAAACTCTCTCAACAATTGGATCATTTGCTGGAACGACCGAGTTATTCATGTAAGATGCATATCTTGAATGTCTTTGAGTGTTACGAATCTATTCAACGATTTTATCCCTTATTCGTCTAATTAGACTATCTCCATCAGGGAGATCTATGTTGGTTAATTGATTATTAATTGACTGAGAAATTTCCTGTTTTTTTGATAATTGGTGAATACCTAATATGCCCAAATATCTTTCAGCAATAGTTCCTTGAAGTAGTTTTGAACCTAATTCTTCTTCAATCAATGAGCAATCTGCTCTAGCCATTTCTTCGATGTGCAATAACATTCCTTCTATTGGAATTCTTCCTCTTTTTCTTTCTACATGAGAGATTAAATCTGCTAGAGTAATCCATTTCCAATTTTGAATTTCTACTTTTTCTGGTAAATTTGCCAATAAAATGGAAGATAATACCAAATCTTCTCTCCCAAACCGCTTCCATAATCTTCCAATAATATTCTCAATTTTTTCTGGTTGTGAGATGTTTGTGAAAATCCATGATGCAATTCTTCGTAATTCTGGTTCTGCGGCCCCTAAATGAAAAGCATACCCTGCATCTAATCCCATTCTATCGGTTGTAGATTTTAATGAAAGAGCAGGAATTCCAATTGGATATGCCTCTCTAATGAATTCAAGAAGTAGTTTTGGCTTTTGTAATACTCGATTATTTATGGATGAAAGATGATCGTCCAGCGGATCCTCCACTGAATCACTTCCGAATTTTTTTCTTAATTTTTTCAACAAAGGTAGAGGGCATTTCTTCTACCTGTTCTTGTTTTTCTCTCATCGGTTCAATAATTGAATCAGCCTCCTCTTTTGAAAAGTGTAATTCTTCTCTTAGACACTTCATTACAGCGGCTTCATCATCAGATTCATCTTCATTAAAATGCACAGTCATCCATGATTTACGATATAAATCAACACGTTCTTTCCTTGTCATTTCTCTTCCACCGACAATTTCTTCGCCATGTTTTACTGCCTCATAGACCTTCAGCGGATCTCCATCATCAAGTTCCAATTCTCTTCCAATAGCGATGATTAATCGTTTTTCTTCTTGAGTTAATACACCATCAGACAAAACAACACGGATTACTGCCGAGAACACCTTGAGTGTCTCAGGTGCCCCGGTCATGAATATCGCAACCTTTTATCCTCCTTGAACACTATCCATAATAAATTGAAATTTTTTTTCAAAAAAGCCGGTGGTTTAATTGATGATGTTCTTCGCGTCCTACTTATCCGAGTCACGCTCACGACCGATTTTCGGTCTCGTGCCCGCCGGATGGCGGGGATTGTCCTGAGGGACGAACTGTGAGACTTGGTCAAAGAAGGAATCAATATGGCAGCAGAACCAAAATATGTAATTGAAGCAAGTATTAGAACAGATGGGACCGTAGCACGCAAAGACGTCGTAGGAGCTATTTTTGGACAGACTGAAGGTTTACTTGGTGAAAGCCTACAATTACGTCAAATGCAAAGAAAAGGAAGAATCGGACACGTAGATGTTGAATTGGAGAATCAAAGAGGGAAGGTACAGGGAATCATTAGATTACCCACAATGATTGATCAGGTAACCACTGCAGTAATTGGTGCATCTCTTGAAACAATAGATCGAATTGGACCATGTCAAGCAGTAATTAAAGTGAATAAAATTGAAAATGTACGATCAGCAAAGAGAACACAAGTTGTAGATAGGGCGAAAGATTTGTTATTGCAAATTGTGAATGCAGGGTCGGCAGAATCTTCCAATATTCTTGATGAGGTACGTTCAGTTTTGACATTAGGAACTGAAACAGATTTCCATGGAATGACATGTGGCCCCAATGCGATTGAGAGTAGTTCACTAATTATCGTTGAAGGACGAAATGATGTAAGAAATTTATTGAAACATGGTATTAAAAATGCTATTGCTACCATGGGTGCAGGCATTACAAATGAATTAGTTGAATTGGCTAAAAAGAAGAAAAATGTTACCGCATTTATGGACGGAGACAGAGGTGGCACCTTACTTCTTGTTGAATTAGAAGGGGCACTTGGGAAGTCTTTGACCAATGTTGCTTTAGCTCCTCAAAGTAGAGAAGTAGAACATCTTGAAGGCAAGGTAATCACAAAATGTTTGAATCAAAAAGAACCAGCATCCAAGATTATTTCTAAACTCAAGGCAGATTTAGATAAACAAGATGTTGATGCACTTGGGAAGAAAGAAGATTTAGAGCCAGTTACAGTTCCAGATCACGTTAAAGGATGGAAAGAAAATTTTGAAGGATTATCCAAAAATAAGGCTTGTTTTGTTTTAGAAGATGGAGAACTTACAGAACCAGTAGGGGCGAGTAAGCTTGCTTCAGAAGCGAAAAACACATCCGGAGCAATAGGCATGTTGTTCAATGGAAAGGTAACATCTCGCACCCTTGAAATTGCACAGAGTGCCGAAGTGTCTCATATTTTAGCATCATCTGTAAATGAAGATACTTTGGATGGAATCGAAGTTTTCGTATTGAGCGATCTTTGATTATAATGCAATTATTCCACCTGAAGTGGACACTAGTGTATTGTTGGAAAAATCTTTGATTTCGGCCACTAACTCATCAGTTGTAGAGGGTAGAGGTTTCTTATCAAATCCAATTGGAAGTTGAATACCTGGACCGGGTACTTTATCCAATACCTCTTGTAAACGATCTATTTTTTGTATTAGTCCTCCAGAATCGTCCCAACATCTTCGATGTTCGCTTCTCACTCTGACCCATTTTTCGATATTATCAAGCAAAGGATCTAATTCTTTGACTAAATCCATTTGTTCATCAATATCAAATTTTGATTCGATTAATGGCATTAATCGAAGAAGTCGTTGAATTCGGAGATCTCGTTGTCGGGCAGATTCTATACTTAACGGATCTTTATTTTTCATTCCAAGACGTTTTCTTAGAGGAGTTTGCACATTTTTAATTTCAGTTAAATCACTTTCTTCCTCTATCTCTTCAAATTCTGTATCATCATATTCATTTAATTCCGAATCTAATATTTCTTCCAATGAATCTTCATTATTTTCGATTAATTTAACATCATCCTTCTCTTCTTTGTTGTTTTCATTGGTTTCTTTTCTTTGATTATAAAATTCTGGAATCTTCCAAGTTGACTCTTTAGTTCGTTCATTGTAGAAGAATGGCTTTCCATCAGCAGCTTTCTTTTCCACCCAATCTTCTTCTTCGATCACTTCTGTTTTTTCAACATCAATTGATATTTCAATTTCTTCTTCAATAATAGAAATTCCTTCTATTTTCTCTCTTGCTCTTTTAGATTGTTTTTCTAGTTCACGACTTCTATTAATTTCAGCATCAAATAACCTATCTTCAAACTCAGCCAAAGTCCAATCATCTGATTCAGATATGTCCATAGAAATATTTTCGGCACGCTGATGCAACATTACCAGATGACGATTTTGCCTTCTGTAAATCTTATCTATTTCTTCCATTTCAAATTGTAAAGTAGAATGGATATGCCAATCTTGAATTATACTTTCTCGCATTTCGTTAATACGATAATTGTTCAATGAATAATCAAGACATTCAATCGAATCTAACATTGAAATTGCCATTTCGGCTAATGATTTGAATTTATTAATTTCTTGATTCACTTCCCAAATATTTTTTTCTAAAGTTAAGGTATTGAAAAATTCTAAACTTAATCCATTATTTTCCCATTTTTCGATTTCGTTTCTAATTTCATTTGTCATTAATTCTTGTAAACCAGATACTTCGTTTATTTTCTCAATCATTTTTTCGTGTGAATCTACACGTCCAAACCAATCAGGATATTTCAGATTTGTATCGTTTAACAATTCACGAAGAATATTTGTGTTTTTTTCTGTTAATGTCCAATGATTCTCGAATTCCTCTTGATTTTCTTCTAATTCCCATAATTGTTCATGAGTTAAATCATTTGAATCAAAAATAATCAATCCCTTTGTTGACCAAAATTCCAATCTTTGATATATTTCTTTATTACTTTCTTGAATATCAATTAACTCATCTTTGACTGCTAATTCTAATTTTTTGATTGCATCGAAATCCCCATTTATTCTTGAAATTTCAATTATTTCCAGCCCTAAGTTTGCTGATTTCGGCCTTCTTTTTTCAAATGATAGAATATTTTTTTCAAGAATATCAATTCTATCCTCCAATTCTAACCATTGAGCTGCTTCTTCAAATTTTTGAGAAAGACTAGCATTTTCTGTGAATTGTATTTTCCATCCCTTTCTTTCTAATATATTCGTCATATCTCTAAGAATACCTTCTCTTTCTCTTTGTTTGGATTCTAAAGACTCTATTGCTTTTCTAACTTGATCTCTAGGTGCAATATTTTCTATGGCTTGAATAACTGCCATTGTTTCTTTCGGAGAATTATGATCGATCGAACTTAACCTCCTAAGCCATGCAGCCAATTCGATAGATCTCCCTTCCATAGACCATTGTTCTTTCATTTTGTCTGCGGTAGCAATCCATGGTGCAGTAGCAACAACCATTGCATTGAATCTGGCCCGTATTTCTTCCAATTCAGATGGATGTTGTAATAATCGCTTTTTCATTCCAGTTGCTGCATCATATAGTGATTTAGGAGCAGCATCTAAGGTAGAAATGAGCTTTTTTGCATCGAGTATTGTTTGTTGAACCAGTAAAATAGAATCACTGTCTGGATTTTCTCCAACTAAATTTGAGATACCTTGCTCACTAAATCCTTCTTCAGTGAAGTGTTGCAAGTATCCAGTCCAGTCGGTCATGCCTCCACCTTAGACTTGAGTTCTATGTACGCCATTTGAAGGATGGTATTGTTCGTCACCATTTATCCTCTGAATAAGGTTCTGGACATTTAACGGAGAAGTAAAAATCGTGATTTATTTTTATTTCAAAGGGAAGTGGCTAAGTGTAGTGAAGTTAGCATAGCACCGATGGACCCTCTCACGAGTGGATTGATTGCTTTACTTGCGATTGTAATCGGCGGTTCTGTTTATGCATTACAACAAATGAATGAAAGAATCAATCAATTACAATTTTCATCAAGCTCACATGATGCATTAATTGATGATGACATGGCCCTTTTGAGCAATGCATTGAATGATTTAATCGATGAAGCAGATGCAAGCAGACGACTTACTGGATCAGATGCATTATTGAAATCACAGCAATTAATTGAATCATTAAACGCCGGTCAACAATTTGAATTACTAACATTCAATTCTTCACTTAGAAATCTTCTTTCTCCATTCCAAGAATCTTCATTAGAAGAAGATATATCTAGGTTAGATACAATTCGAAGAGAATTATTAGTTAATCATCTTCAAATAATTCAAGATAATGAAATAGAGATGAATATTTTATTTGGAAGAAACGACGTNCAGTGTCGNATATTTTCATTTATTTGTANTAATTTAGGTTTTCGNGATNTAGCACTTTCTAGTTTNTTAGAGTCAGAAAAAATCACTCCNAAGCATGAGAAAACACTTAGACAACTTGNAATTATTGCTAGNGAAAGTGGAGATGACGATTTCTTACGNCTTCGNTTAGATAAGTTNCTACAACTCNATCCAGACGANCCAGAATTATTGAGNGAACGNGCCCATTTATTGTTTAGACTTGGAGANCNAGATGCAGAATTAGATTCNANACGCCTCGAAGNTTTAGGNNTACAAAATGCAGCAGATAGAGCATTATTGGCAGGNTTGAGAGAAAGAGCAGGAGATCCAGCAACAGCACTTGAAGAAGTNAATTCAGCACTTGAAACAAATCCNANTGATTCNNATTCTTGGCATTTGAAAGCTAGATTACATTATGTTAGAAATGAACCNGGAAGGGCTTTGAATGCTTTAGATCAATTGTTTGAAATNGACCGCCAACATGGNCCTGCATGGGCTTTACAATCTAGNNTTTTATCNAATGAACCAAATAGATTAGATGAAGCATTGAAGGCNGCAATTCATGCTGTTGCATTGGGNGAACCAGAATGGATTNTGAAAGCAGATTTANTNATGCAATTNGATAGNTTTGATGAAGCAATCTNGTCTTTACAATCAGTATTGGAAAAAGATTCTAACAANGGAGTAGTAAGGGCNCATTTATCACTTTTACATATGTTAGATGATAANCATGAAATTGCAAGACAAATACTTGTNGAAGCANCATCTAANGCNTGGGANTGTTCCGAGATGCATATTCAGAAAGGTAGACTTGTCCTTCAAGAAGCAGATATNNCTAGAGANGGNACNGGACANCATGATCGTGGACTGGTTAAAGGAGCATTGACATTCTTTGANCATGCTCTTTCGTATGACAGAGAATCTGCTTTAGCATGGGTCGGTCGAGCTAGAACATTACGACAACTTGGAGAATTAGAAGAAGCAGAAGTAGCAATTGTACGNGCATCTCGNCTTGAAAATGACAATCCNATGATAATGGCTGAACANGCGTTACTAAGAATTGATCAAGGNGATATTTCAGAAGCGGAAAGATTNGTTCATGAAGCTGAAACNTCATTATCTGANACCGAAGTTCTNCATTANATACGTGGATTAATCGCAGCNGAATTGGGTAATTATGAGGANGCAAGACGCCGTTTTGATGCAGTTTTGGTTCATGATTCAAATCATGTAAGNGCTCGNTTGAATAGNGCNACAGTNGCAGTATTNATGGGAGATCATAATCTTGCTTTAGAAGATTCAGAATTGTTACTAAAACAATATCCNGAATTAGATTTAGCNAGATTACGAAGGGCNGAGTCATTAATGGGTCTTGATAAATGGGAATGGGCNGAAATNGCACTTCGAGAAATTATTGANCGAAAACCAGGNCANGTTCCAGCNNTAATTTCNATGGGNGCNACNCTTTGTGCATTAGATNGAGCCGAAGAAGCATTNCCTCCANTNGATGAGGCAATTAGATTAGAGTCNGATAATCCTGATGCATGGCANATGAGGGCACAATTCTACATTGAACAAGGAGCATTNCCNGCAGCATTAGCAGATTTTGAATCNGCAATTCGTGCCGACCCTTCACATATGGAATCATTACTNCATGCTGCTGCTATNGTTCATGAGACAGGTNCTATNGAANGAGCAACNTCTTGTTGGAGAAGAGTCTTAAATCTCGATCCAACNAATAATTTAGCAAGGACAAGATTAGAAGAATTGTTGATTNAGAAATCGATTTAACATCCGTTAGATTNAATGTGCTCTTNTNAGTGCGAGAAATCATGCCNTCCANTCGAGGATTAGANCCAGGTGACAATGCNGCNGNTTTTATNTTGCNAAATGCTAATTTTGATATTGAAANACATGGAATGCCNNAAGANATNNCANTTGAACANACAATACAGGAAAATGGTGCAGTAATAATGTTCACTTGCAANCATTGNCCATATGTTGTNGCAAGTGAAGAAAGAATAGANTCNATTGCATCTATTTGTCGAGATAATGGATTGGGATTTGTAGGTATTAATTCCAACGATCCTATTGTNTATCCNAGTGATNATTGGGACCANATGATTCTNCGTGCAGCTGACATGTCGTATCCATATTTGCATGATGCAAACCAATTANTTGCTCATGCATATGGAGCCGAACGNACTCCNGAGTTTTTNTTAGTTAATGGGCAGAAAATCATAGTATATCGNGGTCGATTAGATGATTCNCCAAGAGANCCCAGTAAAGCNACNACTCATGAGTTAGTTGATGCAATACAATCTATGCTTTCAGGAGANAANATAGTCGTTGCTCGAACGGANTCNATAGGCTGTTCTGTGAANTGGAAGGNTTGAGATGCGTTTAGGTCTNCCTGCTCGTATTTTTGCNACATTGTTGAANATATTTCCAAGAANAATTGGAGATAGGATGTGGCGATGGTGGTACCAACGNCTTGCNAAAGCNAAAGCNTGGGGNGAATTTGGTTTCATGAATTATGGATTTATTGATAATAANCCNCCAANTTTGGAACAAGAAGATGAATCNGATAGATTNTTCATNCAATTATATCATATGAATATTCGAGATATTGNGTTGACGAATAAAGAAGTCTTAGAAGTTGGTTCAGGTAGAGGAGGNGGNGCAAATTGGATTGCTAAAACGTATTCTCCTGNATCTTTAATCGGTNTAGACTATTCAGGAGCTGCTGTTAAATTNTGTAATCGAATGTATGGNNNCCAGAAAAATTTGAAATTTGTNGAAGGAAATGCTATGCAACTTTCATTTGAGGACGAATCNTTTGATGTAATNTACAATGTTGAATCTAGTCATTGTTACAGTAACATGNCTCAATTTATTTCAGAAGNATATCGCATTCTAAGACCNGGTGGTTATTTTGCTTGGACAGATTTTAGAGATAGTAAATCGATGAAATCAATNCANCAATCATTTNTTTCAANAGGATTTGAAATAGANACNGAATCTGATATTACTTCAGAAGTTTTAGCAGCATTAAATCAGATTAGTGATGACAAAAAATCAAGAATAAAAAAANGTACTAACNTGATNATTAGGCGTAGTTTTGAAACATTTGCTGGAGTTCGNGACACACCTGTNTATGATGCGTTTACGAAAGGCGAACTGGGATATTACAGATANCTACTAAGAAAATAATTTATTCACTNNGNATCGAGGGGNTTCCGACGACCGAAGTGAGGGTGGTTGTACCCTAATGGGTGTATGCCCTAAGGCNTAGATTATTCAGNCGCGNCCAGCAACAATCTTTGGTGTTACGATAACAGTAGCNTTGTCCGCTACGTTGACGTTAGCCAATTCATTGCGGCTGACCATNCGNCCATCCACAAANATCCACTTCTCATTGTCGAGAGTAGAAATCTCTTGACGAAGTTGTGCTTCGCTTAGAGANTTCATTATCGTATNACCGGTGCTGTTGACAATGCGCAATGTAATGTTACTCATGTCTTCTACCTCCTGTGTTTTTCATTCGTAGTCATTCGTTTAACGTCCTGAGACAATCCTATAGTATTGTGAGAGTATATGAATCCAACAAACAGAAGCAATTCCTATCTTGTTGCAGAATTATGATTATTGAAAATAGCATCCATTACCAAACTGTAGTCCTTTTCCAGACGCTTTAACCTAGTAGTGGTAATTCCTAACCAATCAGCAATTCTTTGCTTTAATCTGGAAACCCCTCTTGCTTGAGTTGAACGAACAGTTAGACCCGCTGCAACCAATCTAATATTTTGACCAGAGAGATATGTGTGATCTCTAGCTTCTTCAAGCATTGCCCAAATTTCAGTAATCATTAATCTGGCTGTCATAGTTCCAAATTTCTTTTCCAACGACGGCCTCAAATCATCTATTGCGGCACGAATATCAGATTCACTCCAGATTCTAGATTGAAGATTTCCTTGTGGGATACCCATTCTAGGTAGTGACTTGATTTGATTTCCTTGTTCAACAATCAAAGCCTCTGCTTTCCAGATAATGATGAGATATTTCTTGATGTTTGTAGATTCCCTAATGACATGGTCATGTTCAACATCAAACACATTAGATAGTTGCCTTGTAGGCAATTCAATCCCCATGATTCTGGCTGCAATATTCAACGTAGCTATTGCTATCATTCTTGTAGAATAATTTCCATTTCTAGTATCATCTTTACTAGTCTTCTGAGCGTGTCTTGTTTGGTTGAGGGGTAATGGAACATCTTGTCCATAATTTGCATCTTTCATTGCTTTCCACGTAACTGAATTTGCCATTCTCTTTGCATGTTCTTCAGTTGAATGTGTTTGAGAGAGAATTTTCTTTGCTAATGTTTTCATTGTTCTAATTCCAGGCATATTAGGGGAGTCAATAAGGCGCTCAACATCTGTCTTTAACCAAGTTCTTTCAGACCTTGAATTTCTGTCAAAGTTTCTATTTCTCAATCTTTGTTGTCTATTATAAACTACAGGTTTTCCAGATGCGTCTCTAGTGTTTAACCATGTTTGACGTTCATCAGCACCCAGTCTGTTTGAATTCAACTCTCTTTCAATCTGACCTTCACTGTTCATGAATTGGGCAGGGTTGCTATCCAATTGGTCTTCAACAATACACCCACAAAAAGTGCAATGATATTCACTTCTTACATCATCATGTTCAAATTCGTTATTCCCACATTCCATACAGTTTTCTTCATGTTTCATATTGCTCACTTCCTATTGCCGCCGTCGGGAATTTGGATTCAGATGAGTAAGGTGCTTGAACTTTTCCCTTGAATCCCAATTTCTAATCCAATTTCTTCTAAAAATAATCAAAATCGAATTAGTTCCCAACAGAGTATTAAGTTAGCATCGACGCTATATAAACCCTTCAAAATTAACATTTTCATGTTGTATATTTTCATATCCTTCAATTTCGGTATAAGGGGTTTGAGATAATTGTTTAGAAGAGAATCTTTGATCTTCCGTAACTTCTCTTCCAACCCATTTTGGACTTAAAAAAAGCTCATTTTCTTCACTGAGCTCAATTTCTGTAAGCCATAATCCCTCATTCAACCCAAGAAATTGATCTAACTCCCAAATATGGTTATCTTCTTCGATTATCCTCCATCTTCTTTTTTCCACCATAGGCCAATTAGAATCAGTTAGTAATTTTTCTAGAACGGTATAATCTTGTAGTTCACATTCATATTCGAATCTTGAAATGCCTTTCATTGGTGCTTTGATACATAGTATTGCAGTCTCTCCATCCAACCTAATGCGAACCGTTAGATCGTTTTGTTTTAGTGAATCGTATACTGATTGACTCCATTTATTCTCAATAGCTAAAGTTAGTTTAATTCCATTCAATAAAATGTTTTCATTGAATTCAATAGAAGTGGAAGGGATATACCATTGTCTTAGATGAGTACTGGTCCCAAGATTATGTGGGATAAAATGTAGAAGATATCTCCGTTCAATCTCAATAGGGATATTTCCTTCCATACTTCATCTAAGTTGAATCGCTTTATTTTCATATCTCATAATCATCTGAACCTAATGACATAAATTGGGGGCGAGGATATGCTTGAGCAACTAAGTGACTGATACCTGGCTCCCCCGAATCTTTAACAAAAGTACCACAAACTTCGGGCTTACCTTTCTCGTGCGTCGTAAATGGTAAATTGAATTGAGTCAATTTCCAAATGAAGTTACCTGCTTTCTCCTTCAATACTTCTTCGTCATTGCCATAGAATCTAATAATCTGATCAAGCATACCTAGCATGCCTCTCAGATTATTGTACCAATAGGGACTTTCCCCTTGTATTTCATCAGGATCAATTTGTATATTATCAGGATCAATTTTCATTAATTTTCAACTCCAAAAGTTGTTCTTTCTTGGGGCTATTTATACTAAGGTTCAACTTACACCGAATCATTTTGCCATTTATTATGGGCTTTGATGGCCACTTCAATATCTACAAATTCTAACCCAGCTAGTTTACATGCTTCAAAATGCATCATCAATGCATCCATTAATGTATCATCTGCATCGATATCCATGTGAATTTTCAACCATTTTTTCAAACCAATACCAATATCGCTTCTAACCAGAACCTTCCGAATATCTTTTGATTCTTCATCGTCTGGGATACGAATTTTCATTTTGAGACCTCATACGATATACAGGGTTCATCAGTCCATGTTGAGAGTGGATCAACTCCTTCTTCTAATGAATCACCAAATTGCAAATTGCACAATGTGTGTTTGCTATGGTTATGGCCTAGAACCAATGCTTCTTTGATTAATCCAGTAAACCTTGCTAATGTTCCTAAATCAGTAATACTCCAATATGCATTCCAAGGGTGAGTATGTACCCATAATTGAAATGGAAGTTGCGCCCCTATCGGAGGCTCTAATGTAACTTCACCAGTAGAACCAAAATCCACCCAAACATCATTTTTTGCATCCTTAATCCAACTAATTTCTATTCCAAGTGCGTGGCTAATTTTCCACATTTCTTCCCACCTTTTGTCATTTCCAAGTTCAACTAACATTTGTTTTACTTCATCATTATTTGATTTGCCTGCTTCAATTTCATCACACATTTTGAGTACAGAATCTGATGTAATTTTCATATTATTCACCTACCTCATTATTCAATGGTTTTTTGAATCCACAAATTTTTAGAAATCTATGCCAAATTGCCCCATGAGATCTTCTATGATGATTAGCAATTCTTTCCAAAGTTAATCCTCTTTCTGCTTGTTTCAATAATACATCATCTTCTTCTTCTGTCCATTTTTCAGATGACTTCGTTGGAGGTTTTTGATCGAATGGAACGGAATTATTTGTTTTCAAAAAAACAGGCACTATTCCCATATTCATAGAAAAACACATAGGTCCAGGAACATTTGTTTTTCCATCAATTCTATTCATTAGTGAACGTAAAATGATATTCGCTCCAAAGGTTCCAGCCAAAGCAGACCCAAATTGGATATTTCCTGTTTCAATTGCATCATCCGGTTGACAACTTGCAGGCTTATGGGTGGGCGTCAATCTTTCAATATCATCAAAATGAGTTTTGTGTGTTAATATTAGACAAGAGTCAAGCCCACATCTCAAATCATACCATTCTACTTCATTTAGAGAATGTACAATTCTACGTGGTTCAGGTCTATCTACTGCTACAACAATGATATCAGCATTAACCAATGGTTTGGAGTGTCTTAGATTAGTTGAATGACCAATTACACGTACACTAGGATGTATCAAATCATATTCTTCAGCTAAAGCATCTACTTTAGAGACTCCAATTTGTACATCTGAAAATCGTTGATGAACTAGATTTTTTTCTTCTACAATATCTGCATCGTGTAGATGGAATGTTATGCCGCCCAATTGTTCAGATACAATCCCGTTTCTTAATGAAGGTAGTAATAATGCAATCAAATTGGATCCAATTCCACCTGCTCCGATAATATGTATTTGTACTCCATTTTCAGTCAATACCTTCTTGGTCATGAGGGTTCTGATGCTCCAGGGTTTATAGAACCAATAAAAATAGTAGAAATCATGAATCAGAACATCCTCCAAAGCATATGGGAGAGCATCCATTTGAACCGTTAGATGTTCGTTTTGAAGTGTTAATTGGAATAATTTTGTTACTTAACACACTTTCTTTTGGAATAGGAATCGATGGCCCATGGGAGGATGAAGACTTCACTCGTGGAATTTTAGGACTGTTGGGGATTTACCTTCTTTACAGAGCATGGTTCGCTAGAACATTTGGATTTCATGGAATAATTCCTAGTCTCCATTTATGGGATAAACCCACTCAATCAATTCCAAGAATTACACTTTTTGGAATTGGAATTTTAATGGTATCATGGTTGATTGGTCACACTTTTCAATCATGGTTTGCAGAACCAACATCATTGATTCTAACTTTATGTGGAATGTTGATGTTGTTAGTAGCATCTTATGCTTGGTTAGTAATTGACGGAGTCTTAGCCGACGAAGAAGAATGACTATCTCTGCCCTGGTTTCCAAAATTGTAGAGGTATAGCACCCTCATTTGATTGTGCTCTAAATGCTAAATGATCTGCCCGCTCATTCCACCGATGTCCTGCATGTGCTCGGACATGAGCAGAATTGATTTCTATTAGATTAGTAGCTTCTTTCCACATTTCCTGCGCTCTATTGGCTAGTACTTTGTTTTCTTTTGCTTTCCATGTACCGTCAGTAATTTTGAGAGCATACATTGAATCTGCACGAATAGTAACTGGGGCATTTGGACACTGAGTAATTGCCCATTTGAGGGCATAAATCATTGCAGATAATTCTGCAGTGTTGTTTGAACCAACTTCCGCTCCAATCCAATCAGTACTTTCTTTATCGGTGACAACCATTCCAGATTCTTCATGGATTAAATCTCCAGTTCCTTTGCCTAATCCCCTATCCCCAATTACGACGAGAAAACCCCATCCAGCGGCAGTATTTGGGCCAACATTTCGATTTTCAATACAAGATCCATCAACATATATCGAAATAGGTAAAGGGGAAGAATCACCTTCCACGAAACTCATCACTCTCCAATGACACTAGCATACCCATTTGCATCAAGTAGATTTTCAATATCGTCAAGATTATGTGGTTTTATTCTAGCAATCCAACCATCTTGATATGGAGAATGATTAAGCTGTTCTGGAGCATCTTCTAATGTCATGTTAAAGGAAACAATTGTTCCAGATACTGGTGAATATATCTCACTGACCGATTTAACAGATTCAACAGAACAAAAAGATTCCATTTCTACAACGTCAGTACCTTCAAGATCTTGATCAATTTCAACCCATACAACATCAGTTAATGCATTTTGAGCATAATCAGTAATTCCAACAATTACTTCATCGCCATCGATGCGAATCCACTCATGTTCTTTCGTGTATCTAAGTTCATCAGGTATCTCGGACATGTATCTCCCCGTCCTCTCCCACGTCCGGCAGTGAGTCAAGGTTTCGCTTCGGCGTTTTACAATATGATTGACAGAGTAAAGCGATAAAGGACCTGTATATGCCGGTTACATGCCTTCCGTCCCATCACGCTTTAATGGGCTAGGCGTGGGTTTTGCTCCTTACCTGATTAAACCTCCAGAAGATGTTGTCAGATGGACAGTTGGTGAGCCTGGATTTGACACCCCACGTCCGGTAGTGAATGCAGCAATCGCTGCTTTAGAGAGGGGTGAAACACATTACACTAGAGGTCCAGGAACACTGAGTCTTTGTACAAAAATTTCTGAACAACTAAATCGTCTATGGAATTTGACATCTACTCCCGAATCCGTAATGGTTACTCCTGGAGCAAAACAAGCCTTGCTTTATGCAATGATGGTTACTATGGAATCTGGCGATGAGATGTTAGTTCCATCACCTGCATGGCCTACATACGATGGTCAAGCAGGATTATTGGGAATAAAACCCGTATTCACAAAAACCAATGAAAATTTCCATCCCGATTTAGAAGACATGAGAAAATCAATAACAAACAAAACTCGATGTATCCTAATTAATTCTCCAAATAATCCTACTGGAGCAGTATACCAACCAGCTGAGATTCAAGGAATAGTAGATATTGCTGTTGAACATGATCTTTGGATAATTAGCGATGAAATTTATGCACGTCTAGTTTGGACTGATTGGTCTCATATTTCTCCTGCAGCATTACCTGGTGGCCAAGAGAGAACTTTGGTCGTTACAGGATTTTCAAAATCATTTGCTATGACTGGCTGGCGCCTCGGTGTACTAACAGGTCCACAAAATGCGATGAATGCAGCCTTTGCATGTCAAGCCAACGCTAATTCACATGTACCCACTTT
This sequence comes from Methanobacteriota archaeon, assembly GCA_002708695.1. Classification (GTDB taxonomy): domain Archaea; phylum Thermoplasmatota; class Poseidoniia; order Poseidoniales; family Thalassarchaeaceae; genus MGIIb-N2. The sequence goes on from PAOZ01000004.1 coordinate 34,377, forward strand.
TTTGATGCCTGCTGCAGAAGTTGCGCTTGATCAGGATGAATTTGTAGACAAATTTTGTAATGAATACCTCAAAAGAAGAACAATATTATGTGAAGGAATAGAACAAATTCCTGGATTAAATTTACGTTCACCTGAAGGTGCATTTTATGCATTTATTGATGTTACTGGAACTGGAATGTCAGCAGTTGAATTTGCAGACAAGGCACTCGATGAAGCAAGAGTACAATTAATCCCAGGATCTTTAATTCAAGGAGGAGAGGGACATGTTCGGGTTTCCTATGCGACTGACGAAAGTCAGATTATTGAAGGAATAGAACGCCTCAAGAACTGGCTTTGTAAAAATACCAATTAGAATGGTGGAAGAAATTCTCCACAAGTTTCCGAAATTCGGAGTAATTGATTGTATTTTGACGTTCTATCTGAACGAGCAGGGGCTCCGGTTTTTATTTGGCCCGTTCGAGATCCTACTGCCAAATCAGCAATTGTATTATCACTCGTTTCCCCTGATCGATGACTCATAATTGTTCCAAATCCATTGCTCTTCGCCATTTCTATGCATTCTAGAGTTTCAGTAATGGTTCCAATTTGGTTTGGTTTAATCAAAATAGCATTGGCAGAACGCCGTTCAATTCCATCACTTAATCGATTCACATTGGTTACAAAAAGATCATCTCCAACAATTTGAACTCTATCTCCAATCTCGCTAGTTAATAATGACCATGAATTCCAATCATCTTCTCCAAACGGGTCTTCAATAGAGATAATTGGATGCTCGTCAGCCCATTTTGCATAAGTCTCAACTAAATCGTCTCCACTAAGTATTGCACCATCGATATGATAGCCATCATCATGAAGAAACTCTTGTGCTGCAACATCTAAAGCGATTCCTAGTTCATCTCCCGGTGAATAACCTGCACGCTCAATTGATTCAGATAACAAACTAAGGCCCATTTCATTTGAAGGTAGATTTGGGGCAAACCCTCCTTCATCACCAATTCCACCTAACAATCCCCTTTCTTTCAATACAGATTTCAAAGAATGATATGTTTCTACGCCTGCTCTCAATGCTTCTGGAAAACTATCAAATCCGTGAGGAACAACCATGAATTCTTGAATATCAACATCACTTGCAGCATGGGCCCCACCATTCAGAATATTCATGAGAGGAACTGGTAAACAACCACCTGATAATCCACCAACGTATCTCCAAAGAGGTTGAGAGTGTACATGTGCTCCAGCATGTAGACAAGCCATGGAAGCTCCCAGTGTGGCGTTTGCACCAATATTTTCTTTATTTGCAGAATCATCAAGATCTAGAATACATTGATCTATAGTTGTTTGATCATCAACAGGCAATCCTACTAAAGCATCCTGAATCGTTTCTATTACATTTTGTACTGCACCATCAACTCCTTTGCCCATCCATCGTTTACCTCCATCACGGAGTTCTACAGCCTCATGGCTTCCCGTACTAGCTCCTGAAGGAACCGCTGCCCTACCTGCCAATACACCATTTACAAAACAATCAACTTCGACTGTAGGATTCCCTCTTGAATCTAAGATTGATCTCGCATTCAAGCCTGTAATGTAAGCATCCATGGTGTTCGCCTTAGCCGTGGGTTCATGAATAAAACGAAAAAGTTAGGTGTTGAGATAACTTAGCCAACGAGCAGTTTTTGCTTGAAGTTGGGGAACATCTCTTTCCGAATTTGTTTGAACTAACCAGTTAAGATGCTCATCACTAGGTGAAATAGAAAACATTTCAGCAGAATAAATCGTGTTGTTTTCAGTAGAATATTGATTTTCTTCACAATGATCAACAAAGCAATGTACAAGATGTTTAGGGTAATGTTGCATTTTCCTATTATTTGGACAGAAATGGATAATACTCTTGGGAAGAAATAGAAGCGAACAACCAGTTTCATCATTTATTTCGTGATGGAGAATGTTTGCATCACCCAGTATTGCAGTAACATCAATCGTGTACCATGCTTGTATTCTTGGATCTAAATCGAGTTTAGCAATCTCATCTAGGAAATCTTGGATATGGAGTTGACCGAGTTGGTTCTCCGTCCCCATAGACACTTTACTAAAAGGGTCTCATATGAAGGCGATGGCTGAAAAATTAACATCTATTGGGATTGCCTGCCTTCGATTGCAGCGTTCAGTAACGCGATTCCAACTAATACTCTACGATCAATTTGATGACCTTGAGGGATTGTTACAACTGTTCGCCGAATAAATGGGTTGAATAATTGATTTAATGTAATTTCAGATGTTCCAGGTATTTCTATATGGAATCTTGCAGGAATCCACTTGCCGAATGGCACAAATCTTCTAACTAAGGCATTACTATCTTCAATTAATTCACCGTATTGGTTTCCATTTATGTCTAATAATTTCCATGTATCTTTCAATAATGATTTCCAACCTTTTCTTTGGGCTGAACCTAATATTTGTCCAGTTTGAACGTCGAAAATATCGTATGTTGCTGAAAAATCAATTACATTTCTTGCTTTGATATTTAGAAGTGCAGTGGTGCATGTTTCATCCGAATATAATGTAATATCCTCTTTTAATTTGAACGCTTTTTGTTTACAATAAGCAACAATATTTCCTTCCATGTCCTTGAACCAAAATTTTCCTCCAAAAAACTTCCAAAATTTTTCCTGAATTAGATAATTATTCAATTCAAACAAAGGGTGCATATTTCTCCCATCATGACTTTATTGATAGACTTCTCGCCGTTTTTGTTTGATTTTTTAATCATCGTCTTCTCGTCGTTTTCATATAGAACTGAATGCACGCTCGTTTGACGCACAGGTAGCAAAGCCCGGTTACGCGTACGACTGCAGATCGTATTTACGTGGGTTCGAATCCCACTCTGTGCTCCATTATTCTTCTTCCAAGCGGTCCGTGAGGTGCTTCTCTTCTAGCTTGGCCCATCCATCTGATACTGTTGAAACATCATCTTCATTCGTTGCATCTTCAATTACTTCATACATTGTTCGATTATCGACAAATATAGAAATCCAAATTTTTTGATTTTTATTTCTTCCAATAATTGCTTGAACTCCTAAAATTATTGAAAGTAATGATACAACTAACATCCCCATTCCAAGTTTCCAATCAAACATTTCTTGATATGAACATACACTCCCTACTTCACATTCAGGTAAATTGAGTAGTAAGTTTCCACCACCAAATGCTGAAACAATTGCTACCATCCAGACCAAACGTTCCACAGTTCGTGCAGGTGTTTCCATGGCATCACATACCGATTACGTGCATGAAGGCAACGGTGGTCAAAAAGAATCACGCATTAGTTTGTGAATCTTGTAAGGAAGTAGGGCACGATTAACTGGAGTCACTTCTAGGATTCGGGCATCATCTCTTCTTCTAATGTCTTGAAGTAAAGGATGCCTAGATTTTTTTGCTAATGTCATTACAGTTGGCTTATCTAATTCTAGCGCTGCTCTTACAATTTTTACAAATTCTTCAGACTCAACACTAAATTTTCCAATTTCATCTATTACAATTATTTCTGCATTATCCATTGCATTTTGTATTGCTGGTATTGCCACGGTATCCATTGATTCTGTGTCGATACCAAATCCAAACACCCTATTTCTTGAATCAATATCTTTGTGGGCCATTATAGCCTCATCTTCAGTAATTATATCTATACAACGGTAACCCTTTCTTTCTCCATCTTCGATTACTGGCTCTGTTCTCATTCCAGCAATAATGAGAATATCTGCTGTACTTTCGCCACGAGCTCTGATTTCATCGGTCCTTTCATTGACCAACATTTCCACGACTTTTTGCATCACAGCGGACTTGCCGCTGCGAGGAAGTCCTGTAATTCCGATTTTCGGATGAACACCCATTCTTAGTCTTCGCCTCCGAACGATACTTCGCGCGTAGCCTAACGAAGATACTTCACCACTATTAAATATCCTCCTTATAACTGGAATCCGTTCTGATAATCTACCTATTTTTAAATAGCCAAATACAGACGAAAAATCATAATTCGTCTTCATATTTTTCGCTTTCATCTTCAATGATTAAGTTCAACCATTCTCTTGATTCTTGCAACCATGTCCAACCCTCATCGACCCACTTGAAAATACGATTCAGGTCCTTTTCTTCCAAATCACAATATTTAGCCAAATTCAATAGGAATTGAACTTCCTCCTCTTGGAATTCACCATCGCATGCTCCAACTATTGTTGCATCACGTAGAGCCAATCTAATCGCTACATCGCTCATTCCTTCGATTATATTTTCAATATCTAATTTAATTTTCAATTCTTGTCTTAACATATCTCTTTTTCCAGGTGGGATTAATGCTCGCCCCATTGCTGCTTCAATAGCAGCAGTTTCTTCTCGTACCAAAGTTCCGTCTGCACCTGCCATAGCAATTAATATGCGAACGTAACCTTCACGATCATCGTTTTCTAGAAAATCAATCGCATCAGGTAACACTTTGTTCCCTCACGATGCATCTAGTATCTTTATTCCACGATCCATCCAGTCATAACCATCCATGACCCAATCAAGTAAATCATCTACAACTGAATCTTCCATCCCTAATCCCGAAGCGATTTGGAGTAGAACATCAAATTCATCTTCATCTACTGTTCCATCAGCAGCAGACATCATTATTGCATCTCGTAAAGCCAACTTTCCTGCCTTTCCATCTGAACTGATTTTTAAATCTTCAAGACATTCTGCAAGCGTGGGTGGATTTTGGAGATAATCACGAATCGCAGCCCTTTGATTTGGAGACAGTAAAGCAGTCCCCATTCGTTGTTCAAACATTGCCATTTCATCTACAGTGACATCATTATCGATCTTTGCTATGAATGCAAGAAGTTTGGCATAAGCAAAACGTTCGTTCTGGGGGAGGGTGTGCAGCGTGTCTGGCAGCATACCCCTCACCTAACATGCCCTCACATCAATCTAGCGTCGATAAAACGTCAGTCATCGTTAGTCTCAACATCGGAAGGCTTTCCCGTTAGCATCGATCTTAATCGAGCATTATCTGATTGAATAGCTTCCATCCAATCATATTTAACTCCTAAATTATCAGCTAATACTCTTAATGCATTACTATCTTTTGGTAGACATTTTCCTCCAAACCCTCGATTTAATCCAAAAATAGGATCCAAATGTGAAGGCCCTATTGGTTGTGCTTGAGTGGATGTAATTATGTCTTTAACCGTGTACCAATCTGCATTTATTCCTTCACATATGTCATACATTTGATTGGCAAAAATCACCTTTACTGCATAGAAGGTATTTTTTGCATATTTTACCATTTCAGCAACAGATGGTTCAACAAAAAATGTCAGATCCGATTTTAATACACCTGCTTCACGATGTTGTTCAAAAACACGTTTTGCAACATCTTCATGATGGGTTCCACAGACAAGAATATCTTGATTTCCAAAATCCTCTAAATGACGCCTTTCTACTAAGAATTCTGGCGAATATGCAATTTTTAGATGAGGGTATTCATCATGAAATTGTTGAGTAGTTCCTGGCACGACAGTACTTTTTATGACAGCAGTAAATCCATTAGGCAAATCATCTAAAATTGATTTTACAATAGAGAGATCACAGGAACCATCTACATCAGACATAGGGGTTGGAACAGCAATATAGGCCATATCTACATTATCTGTAACATCGGATAAGGACGTACCTCTAACTGGGTCATGGATAAATAATTCATGAACACTCGAAAACCAGTGTTCCATTGCCCCTCCAACTATTCCTGCCCCAATAATTCCAACTTTCATAATTACTCATCCCGTATTTATTGAGAACCGTGAGGTTCAGGATCGCCTTGACGAATATTACAAGGTTCAGGCGACAATAATCCTTCTTTAGCCAATTCCGCTGCACGAAGTAGAGCATCAGGCGTTCCACAATCTAACCATTCTTCGTGTTCAAGATCTTTGAGATGAATATCTCCCATTGCAATATATTTGCGATTTAAATCTGAAATAGAAAATCCATTGGATTCTGTAGTCATATCTTCATCTAATAGTTCCCAAAATCTTTCATCATAAAGATAAATTCCACCAATTGCAATATTGCTTGGAGGGTCATCAGGTTTTTCGATAATGTCAGTTAAATTTCCATCATCATCAAAAACACCTACTCCAAATGCGCATGGATCATCAACTGATCTACCGAGTAAAAGACAGCCAGGAGGCTCATCAGAATTTTTCCACATTTCCACTTCATCAATTAAATCGGCTGTAGTAATATTATCTGAAAAGTAAACCATCAATCTACTTCCCTCAACATGGGGTCTAGCTAAATTTAGGGCATAAGCTACTCCTTGAGGACTTTCTTCAATAACATAATGTATATTCTCACCAGGCAATCCAACACCGACGTGTTGAGCGATTTGTCCAATAAATTGATTGCCAATAATTGTGATATCTTGGATACCCGTTCTTCTTATGAATGCAAGAGCAAAATCAATCACAGGCCTCCTATGGAGAGGTAACATTGCCTTATGCATGTATCTAGTAAAGGGTAACATGCGGGAACCATGCCCGCCGGCAACAAGAATTGCCTTCATCGGCTTCGCCATGTGTCTCCCTTCTTCTCATGGTTCATGGACTTTCATCATAATCTTCAGAATTAGATATAACTGGTCCACCAAAATGACCTTGTCCCACTAAATCACCTAATCTTTCTACTCCAGCCTCAATTAATTCAGGATCATTTCGTTCAGCTTCATCCCAAGCATTTTGAGAGTTTTCTGCAGCAATACTATCTGCTTCAACTTTAATTATTGTACTCCGCTCTAATTTTGCTTCTAATCCTTCATGCTCATTTCTCAAATTCATTCCATCGATTGTTGGCATACTGGAATCAAAAGTATCTGCTCCTCCTCCAATCGCGACACCTTTTGGATCCTTTCCTCGAGTTTTGTAAATCGCCCCACCAGTGGAACTAATTTCTTTCGCAAAAGGGTCGGAAGAAACACTATTGATAATTTTATCAACACGAGAATTTTCAGAAGTAACATCCTCATATTCGTCGAATTTATCATTCAAATCAATTCTTCTTTGATGATCAGCTGCACCCCAAGCAATTACGAGTAATATAGGGAATAATACCAGAAATAAAATCGAACTTGGAATTCCTATTTGATTAACTAATGGACCAATATCAATTAACAGATAAATACTCAAAATTCCAACTAACCATGTAATAATTAAAGAAATAATTCTGAATATTGTTCGTTGAAATTCTGATTCTAATTTGTGTTTGATTATTTCTAGTTCATCGATATCAATCGGGTAAACCCCTCTCTCATCACTAGAACTCATGGTTTACGATTATTGCATGTCTTCTTCAAGTGCTCGGACCCATGAGTCAGCAATATTCCTAGGTAAATCCGGTAACGTAATACTATCTTCTTTTTTGCTATCTGAAACCATTACAGAATCAGCAACAGAAATAGTCTGATGTCTTGGTAATCTTGCAATATCTGATAACAAGTTGCTAAGCATTCCTTGTACTGACCGGTTATTTTCTATTACTTCTTGATTGACCCTTCTCGCGTCTTCCATCGCTTGAGCACGAGAATTTTCACTTCTCCTGGCTTGCCCATCCATCAATACTTCAATCATTGTCATCATCTGGTTCCATCTTTCAGTTTCAAAATTTTGAGATTGTCGAATTCCATCTAGTAATTCTTGATTTTTAATCATCATTTGATTTTGTTTATCTATTGCCCTCATGGTTTCTTTCATCGCGCCCTCTTGAATAGCTAAAGCCCTTCTTTGTTCATCTAATAGTTTCCTAGCTTCCGGAGCCCCTATGGCATCTCTTCGTGCTAATTCCTCTTCTAAAGAGGTTGAAAATTGATTTAATTTTTCGAAGTGTATTCGAATATCTCTTAATTGTCTGGATAATTCTTCTACATTTTTTGCACGTTCTAAACACAATTGTTTGAATTTACGATGATTTGATGCATTATATGGTGCATCAACTAGAGTCATAACAATTATCCAAGTCGAAATTGTTGGTATTGGAGCTGGCCAAAGAGTCCAAACATAGTAAGCAGAAAAAAATCCGAGAGTTATGGCGATTAAACGGGGCATATCACCTATCTATTAGTCGTTGAACTATATCATGGGTAGATGGGGAAACCCAGGGCCCCATTAATCTGCAAAGCCATAAAGTCCATCGCCAAGGTGCATAATTTGGTTTGTAGATACTAGATGTTCAATTGCTTCTTGAACTTCATTTGTATCAAATCTGAGCGAAGAGCAGATGTCCATCATTTCATCTTCATGCAGAACAGCATCTTGTGATTCCTCCATTTCTTGAAGTATATGTTCACAACAAATCCGTAGTATTGGATCATCATCAACAGCATCAATATCTTCAGTAGGAATCATTTCTTCGGGTTGCATAACTACAATTTTTGGTTTATCTTCAAATTTAGGTTGAGCATATGCATCAAACAAATTCTTTTGATGGGGGTCATTAATTCGTTTTGATTCACTCATTTGTCTTTCAACGCGTTCAATCAAACGTTCAATACGATGTTGGCGATGTTCTAATTTCAATTGTTCATCATTGAGTTTTGATACAAGTAGTTCCATTTCTTGATTTGCACATTCTACTAACCAATTATGAAAATTCCATGAGGGATCGATTCGAAGCATATTTTCCCATAATTCGCGGACTTCAATTGGCAGTGAATCAGGATTGATTCGAATTTTTGTCGAATCCTCAGATGACCCCTGTTCATCCATAGAAGAACAACTTACCTTCCCCGTCTATGAACGATTCCCTTGTTTTGTCCATTTATCATTTAGACAGGCGTATTGATGAATGATTACCGGCTGCCAAAGTCATGGCCCACCATCGCATCACAGTTTTGCCCGGCGATGGAACGGGTAAAGAGGTCTCTAAAGAGGCGCTTAATTTGTTGAAAACTATTGAACAACATTCCCCTCTGTCATTTGAAATTACTGAAATTCCTTGTGGTGGAGAATATTATCTTGAGACTGGCGAAGAGTGGCCTTCAGGTTCTTTTGAATATTGTAGAGATGAGTCGGATGCGATTCTACTTGGGGCAATTGGATGGCCAGGCGCGATTAAACCAAATGGCGATTTAGCTGGTGGCCAAGTCATTCTAGGTTTACGTTCAGGATTAGATTTGTATGCAAACGTACGCCCAATAAAATTGTACAAAGGCATTCGACACAAAATTCATGGCGAATTCAAACAAGTTTGGACTCCAGGATTAGTTGATATGACAATTATTAGAGAAAATACTGAAGGATTGTACCAACCATTACTTTCTCGTTCTGCACACTTAGCGCGAGGTGAGGAATATTTAGGAATTTCAGATATTTCAATCCCTGGAGTAGAAGGAGAATTTGCATGGGACCCCCGTCCGATTTCACGTTTGGGCTCTGAACGGGTCATTCGTTTTTCGTTTGAACTTGCATTACAACGCAATGGTTGCCCTTCGGATGGAACAACTAGGGTGAGTTGTATTGACAAAAGCAATGTTACTCGCGGGTGCCAACTTTTTAGGAAAATATATCACGAAATTTCAGCCGAATATCCAGATATAGAAACGGATGAAGCATATATTGATGCTTTTACAATGTGGCTGGTTCGTCAGCCAGAATTCTATGATGTAGTTGTGGTTCCAAACATGTTTGGAGATATTGTAACTGATTTAGCAAGTTCATTACAAGGTGGTATGGGGATGGCTGCAAGTGCAAACATTGGAGATCAACATATGTTGTTTGAACCAGTACATGGGTCGACTCCAAAAAGAGCAGGTAAAGGACAAGTGAATCCAATTGCAATGTTAAGTTCAGTCCAATTAATGCTTGAATGGTTAGGCCGTCGAAAGGGAGACAATGATGCAACTATTGCTTCAAACATCATTGAATCTGCTATTGAGGAATTAATAGCTATAGGAAATCCTCTTACCTATGATTTGGGTGGGTCATCATCCACTTCTGAAGTATCTTTAGCAGTTTGTGAATTAGTTTCGAAAAAACTCAAATTACAGTATACTTCTGCTTGATTAATTGAAATTCTGAAGAATTTCTTGGATAACATTTTGTAAATTGTTTTCATTATTCCAGTTTGTTGATTGTAAATCAGAGCCATTCATTAGCAATTCAATAAGGATTGAAACACATCTTGTTAATTCATCTACAATGGTAATAGTTGCAGTTTTTGCAGTTCTAGATAGCGGATTCAAATCAATAACACAAACGGTTTTACCCATTGCAATTAGCGCTTCACATCGATCACCATCTTCTAAAGGAACAAGAATTGTGTCCGCTGAAAAAATACCTTCTGAGTGACAGTTGGCGCGAGGCCCGTCAAGATTAGGAATTCGAACATCGGGATTATCTCCTAGTATTTTTACACGAGATATTTCATCCTTCATTTTTGGAAATAATTCACTTGCATCTTGTTTTTGTTCTTTGAGTGTTGAAAGTAATACTTCCATTCTTTTGGGGGTTCTGTAATAGATATTGACTTCAATAGGACAATTTAGAAGAGCAGCGCAAACAATCAATTGAGTACCTGCAAGAGCAACTGTATTTCCATTGACTGAAATTACACATTTTTTTGCTTTCTGCAATCTAGATGCTGTTTCTGCAATAGCTAATTTAGCCGCCTCACAAGTTTTCTCTCCCAACAAATAATCGAAAGCCTCTCCTCTGCCGTGAGCGATTAATGCCGAATCTGCCAACATTCCTTTAGTAGCTGCCTCAACTAATTTTTGTCTAGAAATTAGCGAATCCCTTCTAGGATGTGTTTCTGGGATATCGCCCATATTTTCTCCTCAATTTGTTTGATACTAGTTTTCAGAGACGATTTTTCTAATGCCTTCGTTATCCAATAACATACTCATATCTATCGATGGGACTCCCATGTTGAGTTTGCTTGTTGAAATTACATCTACTCCTGTTCCTTTCCAATCGTCAATATCCTCAAATGTTACATTTCCACTTGCTTCTGTGTAAATCCATTCGTTGTAACCATGACTTTTTAGATCCATAACTGCCTCTTTTGTTTTCACAGGACCCATATTATCTAACATAATAACAAGGGGCCGATTTTCTTCTGTTTCCATCATTCTATTGCACCATGATTTTGCAACCGATAGAGCAAGGGAAATAGAATCAACTTCAATGACTGTAAAACTTCCATGCCAATTGAAATCAGTAGTTTTTATCCATCGTTTCATCGTTTCTTTTGATAGGCTTTCATCCTCTTCTCTAAGTGCTATTTGATCATTCTCTTTGATCATGGCAGCATCTCCTTTTCTTAGTCTATGAGTCAATCCACCTCCAACATGAACTGCCCATTTATCCAAAATTCCCCATGAAGTTTTTCGAGTAGAGGCGACCTTCATTCCACTCAGAGAATTTGTCCATTTTTCGGTATTTGTGGCAATTCCTGACAACCGTCCTAAGAAATTCAATATTATTCGTTCAACAGACAATATATCTCGTGGAGTTCCATCGAGAATTAGAAGTATATCTCCAGTTTCAAAATGTCCTCCTTCTCTAGCTTGCCACGCTCTATTAATATGTGGAAGATGGATATCAAGGAGACGATTAATGACATGAACGCCACAAAGAGTTCCGGATTCTTTCGCTTCAACCCTTGCTCTTACAGTATGCTTTGCAGGACCAATGGACTTGAATCCATCATCTTCTAGCAAAGTTTTGCACCATCGATCGATACTTTCTAAGAAAAGCGCCGTAGGCTGATCATCTATCCATAGCATTCCGCTCTGGTCATGTGGGAGCCGAACCTTCTCAGCAGTGGTAGAGAGGTCCCCGGACTCCTCGGAGCCCGTTATGGTGGATTCAGTGTCCGTCACCGTCCCGACGAACCCTCTATCATCTTTGAATACCACGGTTTCATTTTCTCCTAAAAATCAAGTAAAATTCTTCCTTAACGATTATTGAGCACCAATTTAACATCGTGTTATGGATTCGGGATTCTATATCTGGGTGCCATTATTTTTTACACTTGCATATTTTTTGTTTGCAGGTGACGTATTCCGCTCTTTTTCACGAGGTTCAAACGACTATCAAATCTCTTCACATGGTTTGATTCCTTTAGGTACAAGTACAGTTGGGATGGCCCTACTACCCTTTGGTTTCCAAGGGGGGGATCTTGCATTGCTTATTTCGGTAATTGGAATCTTAAGTTGCGTTCTACTTCTATTTTTAGAGGGTGGCTGGGATCCATTAGGGGTAAGTGAAAACCCCCCTGATTCTAATTTAGATAATACCGATGCAGTAATTGTATTACTTGGAATAATGGGGACATTTACAATCATTGCACCCAATGTCGCATTTGCAATTATTTTACTTCGTCGAAGATACATGTCGGATGGGAAAACTTACTTTTTGGATAAGAAATCAGCAGGACAATCCAAAACAGAAATAGCACTTTCATTATCCGGAGTTCAAACCGCAAATGATGCATTCATTATAATCGCTAAAGCAATGCAAAACAAAGGCACCAATCTAGAAGAAGCATTTGATGAGATGGATGCAGATGATAATGGACGCATCAATCGCACAGAATTTACCATCGGACTTCAGAATTTAATTGGGCATGAGTTTGTTCCATTAACTGCTTATACTATTTTGAAAGCAATTGATTTGGATGACGACGACTCTATCGATATCGAAGAATTTTCGATTGCATTAAATGGCATAAAATTAGAAGATGATGAAGAATTAGTTGATTCTGAAGAATCAGCGAACTCGGAAAAATGGCCAATACCACAAATCAAAGCAGACATTTCTCTTAGTTCTCTGATTGCAACATGTTCAATCATATTGACTTTAGCACTTCTGTTCTATTCATTAGCCGTGCTTTCAGTATGGGTTGATGCAGTTGAAGAGAGCACTACTTTACGATGTGTTGAACAATCTCCAGCTCTCACTATGGACACATGTCGCTTTGATGCTAATTGGAATCTCTTTACTGGAGACTTTACTACTGGACATGATATGTACAATAATGAAGAAGGTAGAACAAAATGGTCTAGTAATTTTCTATCAACCGGCCCATCATCAATGTATGGCGGTTATTTTAGCATTTCACCCATTGGAATTGACGGCCCTTATCCCTGGCTCATATTGCTAGTCGTCTCAATAGGAGCATTGGCCCTTCAATTTGGATTTATCAGTAGAATTTCTCAAGTCCATAATGCTGAATCAGAAAGGAGAAAGGATGAGATTCGATTTATGCAAACCATTGCTTTGAATCCAAATGCTTTAGTTGATGGTGAAATTGAACCCCTTCTTCCAGTTTTGCCGAAACGATCCAACAATAAATGGTCAATTTCCCTCCTTATTCTACTTATTTTCTTTCTTATTTTCAGTTTGTCTACGCTTGTGGATTTCCAATATCACGATAAAATAAATCAGAGGATTCCTGAATGGAATATGGATGATGGCGGAATACGATTACTTGGTCCAATTCCTGGATCATTTACAGTTGGGCATATTCCTATGGAAGGATCCGCAACTATTAGTGGGGCTTTAAGTGGAATTTTTATTGAAATTATTTGTGTGGCAGTAATGGGCTTTTTTGCATGTGCTCCGATGTTTGTTACAGTAAGGGACAATGATAATTCATCCGAGGCGTTGAACTTTGTTTCTCCAACTAGCACTTCTACCTCAGAACCAGAAATCCCTTCTATTTCTGAACTTGGAGGCGAATATATCTCTCCCGATGAATCTCTTCGAATCGACAAGGTTCTTGAGATGTTAGAGAATGAGATACTGGCGGCTCGAGAAGAAGCTGAATCATTGAAAATTGAACTTAAGGAGACCAAGGAACAAGTTGAGATTCTAGAAAACAACATTGTTGAGAAAGACGTTCAACTTGAGGAAATGAGCAACATTCGTGATGAAGTGAAATCAATCTCTTTGAAGATTCAGGAAGAAGGTGGAAATGCTAATTTCAACGTACATGATTCTGCATTATCTGGAGATGTATATTCTGGTTCAACTAGAATTGATACTCAGATAATTAACAACCCAAGTGATATTGCAAAGGCAGTAATCGAAGCGTATAAGACTGGAAAGAAGGAACGAAGTGTTGATGATTAATCATTTCATTTGATTTAATGCAGATTCAGCTGCCGCAAGACATGCTAGAATATCATCAACAGTACTTCTTAATCTTCTAAGTGATGTAGAATAAACATGAATTTCCATTCGATTATTTTCCATTTTTATCTCAAATGAATCAGGGTCATCAATTTCAATTGAGGCTTTGAGAACTTCTAATTCATCGGGATTTCCGGCCCAACTCAGTACAGCTTCATGCGATTCCATTGGATTTCAATTATGGATAACTCATAAGGATGCTCCGCCATAGTTGGTTACCATGGAAGACCAAGGTTACCCCTCCCAATCTCGTCTTCTTGAGTGGTATGAACAAAATTCTCGTTCGCTTCCATGGAGAGAAAATCCAGACCCATGGGCTGTTTTACTATCCGAATTTATTCTTCAACAGACAAAGATGGAAGTCGGATTGAGATATTGGAAGAAAATGTATGAACGTTTTCCAACCATACAAGAAATGTCAATTTCTCCGTTGGAAGAAGTAATGTTACTTTGGCAAGGATGTGGATATTATGCAAGAGCAAGAAATTTGCATAAATTATCAATAGAAATTGGATCCCGAACCCCGCCGATAATCCCTTCTAACCCCTCTGAATTAGAGAAACTTCCAGGTATTGGACCTTATACCGCAGCGGCGATAGCCTCAATTTCATTTGGAATACCGGTTGCAGTAGTTGATGGCAATGTACGTCGAGTATATTCTAGATTAAATGCAATATTAGATCCTAAAAATTCAGAAATCCAAAAATGGGCCGATTTTTGTTTGGATAAAGATAGAGCTGGTGATTGGAATCAATCTCTAATGGAATTAGGTGCAACTGTTTGTACTCCTCGCGCACCTAAGTGTGATATTTGTCCGATATTATCCAATTGTAAGGCGAAATTAACAGAAAATCCAACTAAATTTCCTATGTCAAAACGTAGAGTTTCAACCAAAATACAGGGGCATGCATTGGTCATATCATCTCCTGAAGGTGTAGTATTGTCTCAACGAGAGGGAAATCAGTTGGGAGGATTATGGGGTGTTCCAATTACTGAAGACCCAAATGGCCTTCGGGGTTTATGTTCATATTATCAAATAGAATCGCCCGAAAAAGTTGGTGAAATACATCATGCGTTTAGCCATCGGGATTTTCATCTTCAGGTTTGGCGAATCAATGTTCTAAAGGGCGGAATATCTTCAGCAAGTGTACCCATTTCTCGTTTAGATCAGAGAATATTGGAAGCAGCAGGTTGTGGTGAATCGTGACAGAACAAGATTGGGATAATGTTCCGTTAATAGCCGGTTCTGGTGGCGTTCTAACTGAGGAATTACGCACAACTCATTCTGGTAGGAAAGCGTTGATGTTGACTCGTCAAGCAGATCCATCAGAATTTCTTAGTTTGGCTAAAACAATGGATATTGCTGTGGTGGAGATAGTTTCACAAAAGGGCCGATCAAATCCTCGCTTACATTTTGGAAGAGGCCGCCTCGAGGCTATTCGCGATGAACTCAGGATGGCTCCTGAATCTCATCCTTGGTTTGGTGTTGATTTAATCCTAGTAAATGCAAATTTAACACCACGACAATTGGTGAATATGACTGATTTACTTCAATTTGAAACATGGGATCGAGTAAGATTATTGCTAGAATTATTCACTCAACATGCCTCAAGTGTAGAAGCTAGAAACCAAGTTCGCATAGCTCGCTTGAACGCAGATAGAAATATTTTACGAGAATTGGTAAACCGTGAAACAACAGGAGAAAGATTGGGTTTTGGAGCAGGAGGAAGAACAGGTTGGAACATCGCTCTTTCTGCATTAAGTCGCGAGTTACAGACATTAAAAAATCGTCAGAAAAAATATGGAAAATCAATCAAAGAAAGACAAAGACAAAGAAAGGCTAGTGGTGCAAAAACCGTGGGTTTGGCAGGATATACGAATGCAGGAAAATCTAGTTTATTTGCTGCACTTTGTGGAAAACCTGTTTTGGTTGAAGATAGGTACTTTTCTACATTAGAGACAACAGTGGGTAGGATGCAATTCAGCCCTCGAATATTGTTGGTTGATACAATTGGATTTATTGACGACATTCCATCGGATTTACTTGATGCATTTTCTGCTACATTGGAAGAAAGTATTGATTGCGATCTGTTACTTCTTTTACTTGATGCTTCGGATTCTATTCCTGAATTAATTAGAAAGTTTGAGACTTCAAGGCGCGAATTATTTGATAGAACTAATGAAGAATTTAATCCCTACAATCTTCAGATTGTCTTAACTAAATCAGATACTTGTTCAGAAGAACACGTAAAGGAGGTAGAAAGGGCGTTGGAAATTTTTGGTGTTGATAATGTTGTTATTACATCGTCGACATCAACAAAAGGAATCGAGACATTGAGGTCAAGAATCCTAACTCGTTTACATGGTCCACCTATTGTGATGCAAATTACACATTCATCTTCACCGAATAATCGCCCACTTGCAGCAATAGAATCCCAAATTAGGCGCATGGCCTTAGTTCAAGAACGGGAAGTGAATGACGAAGGTCTCAGAATGGTGGCTTGGATAGATCCAATTGATTGGCAGAGATTACAACAATCATTTGATTCTAGAATTTATGAAATCATCAAAACTTCGCAATCTGAATAAAGGGGTGCCCTGAATAACTGATTGTGGACGGAGACGAAGAACAAGCCAAATCTGGCAAAACCCCTCTTGCTTCGATTCCCGAAGAGGAACCAGTATTTGCTTCTACAGGAACGACACTGATTCTACCTTCTCAGATGCCTAGGGACCCAAGAATGCATGTAGCATTATTATTCATTCTAGTAGCAAGTATATTGGGAACAGTAAATGGTTACGATTTCATTGAAGGAGATGGAGGGTTAGTAACCGATAGGGGATTCATTTACAGTCAAACTCAGACTGCTAATTTATTGAGCACATCTGCACCTGGATCTGCTATACTTACTGGTGTTGTAACTTTACATGACGGTTCTCCTGGAGTCAATTTCACCATTGAAGTTGTGACTCCAGTGGTAGAGAATGGTATCGAAAAAATCACTCGTCCTTCAGCCACTACTGATTCTCAAGGACGATTTCGATTGGAAGGACTAAATCCTGGATTGATGACTATGTTTGTTGTAAATATGTCAAACCCCTCAGAGGGGATGACTCATCGAATATTATTGTCTCCAGGGGCACTTTTTGAACCATATGGATTTACTCACCTTAACCTAGATTTTGCCGCTCCTGAAGAATTTGATTTGATAGAACAGAAATCAAATGGTTTGACTCGATGGATGGATCTTAGGGAGGAACAAAGAGGCAAAGAACTGTATGATCCAACTGCTGCTGCTGTGTATGATATTGCTGGAACTATTTTTATTGGCGTTTCGATAATGGCAATTTTCTTTGGAATTGCAGGATGGCGTTCAAAGAGTACGTTATTGCTTCGAACAGGAGCTGGATTGGTATTTTTCGGCCAAGGACATTACTACTCTTCTTGTTGTTTAGGATTACTTGCAATGTTGACAACATTTGGTTTGCATGTTGAAGAAATGTAATTATTGAATTGCTGCAACATTTTTCATCCGATTAAACCAAAGCATTCCATTCTCATGATTTTCAATTAAACGAAATGCTTTGGGATGCATTTCTATTGATTGCATATATCCGAATACAGCAAGATCAACAATATGTGGTTCATTTCCTCCAAAAAATGCATTCTCTCCAATTTCTTCAATCCATTCATTGAGTAAATGGTGCCAAAGCTCCCCTGGCTGCATTCCGGTTTTTTTGGTTCTTTTTTTTGCAATAATTCCCCACATTATCGGAAAACCTAGCCAAGCATAGATTCTTCCAGTGAATAATCCAAATCTCTCGTGTTTGGCTACAGATCTAGTTGTTGACAAAGCAGATCCTATTGAACCATAGAGAATCGGTATCGTTGCATCTTTTACCTTAGTATCTGCCCATTCCATCCATTTGTCTCTACGTTCTTGATTATCGCTTCTCCATAGATTTCCATTATTGTGAACTTCATCTATTCTTTTCATTATTGGAGTTGAATCAACTACAATTTCCCCATCAGACATTTTCCATACAGGGGTTTTACCCCAATCTCCAGCAAATGAAACACTTTTTTTGATTTTGAGAGGATTAATTTGAATTTTTTCATGAGGGAGATTAAGATGATTCAGTAATGCCCTAACTTTCCATGTGAATGGGCATGTGTTTAGCATATAGAGTGACCCAATTTCGTGTCCCATAGTTTGGGGGAAATATTTCTCCTTAGTGAATATTAGTAAACATCCATACTCAAATCTCAAGAGATAACCATCTATTCCAATTCCATGGGAGATGTTCCTGACGCAGTCCTTGCACGCTTAATTTCAATGGACGGATACGAACAGATGTTGGAGATTGATCGAATAACGGTTGAACATGGAGTAACCGAAGAGGAAGTAATGAAATTAATGGCAGAAGCGAAGGGAAACGACACTGCACCACAATCCGATTTAGTTTCAGATCCTTCTTTTGCTCGTAGTAAGTCTGTAGATTTTGATTTAGAACCTCCATCAACCTCTTCTGACAAACCAGAAGCATTGCAAAATGCCCATCGTTTTCGAATGGAGTATGATCCAAGTGAATCTGGCCGAGCGCGCCAGTCCAGAGTAGAACAGGCAATAGTATGTTCTGCGTGTAGATCTCCATTAGGTATTCCTTCAATTAGACCTATTCGTGTGACGTGCCCTCATTGTATGCACGAATCTCTTTTTGAGTCGTAATTATACTCCCCAAAATCTTCCTTGAGTTTCTTGTCTAGTTGACCACGATTTAACTCCTGTTCTTACCATCCAATATACTATAATGGCAACTACAGCCATCCCCCAATCATTGTAAATTACTCCCGGATCTAATTGGTATTCTGCTCCTCCAGCTACAATTGTTGCCACATCAAGACTGGCCTCAGCAAATGCATAGATTACAGCTCCACCTGCCATAATCTGGAATATTCGTCCAGTTAGTGTACCTCTTCTCCATTTTAGAACAACCATTGACATTGCTACTGCAAGGGATGCGAGAATAATCCATTGTAGCCCACTATCCATAGCTTCGATTGCAATTTGCACGGTTGATGAACTAGAATCCGCCTGAACTATTGTACGGTATGATTCAAGAATTGCAAGCAAACTTGAGAAAGATGCGAATGCCCAAAGAAGTGATGAAACAATTCCGCCCATCGCACTATCTCTCATATCGAGCATTAATCGTTCAAATTGGTTTTCAGCTCCGAGTCCTTTAGCCAATAGCCAAATTCCGACAACTAAAGGCATAGCTCCAATCAACACCCCGCCACCAGGCAAAATCATACCTAAACCAATAATCATCATGAAAACAGATAGTGGTACGAGAAGACGTGCTCTCCATTTTGGGTCTTCAATGGCTTTCATTATGTAGTAAAATGTACCTTCAATACCCTTGCTTTGTCTTACAATAATTTTCTCAACATAGTCAATACGCACTCGACTTTGAATAATAGGCATCACAGCCTCATCTTCAGCACCGTCTGTAACTAAAATTGCACAATCAGGTTGAAATTCAGAAATTACTTCTTCCAACTGTTTAGCAATTGCACGATCAGAACGTGAACCTACTCTTTCATCTCCTGTAAGAATTGCAACTTCAACTGCATCATTTGGTTCGCCTGAATCTAAAATTCTGTCATGGTGGTGAAGGGCCCCTAGAATAGCATTAGTATCACTTTCTTCGGGATCTGCAAGCCCTAGTCTTAATGCAGCACTCAGGGTTGATTTTCTCCCAATTACTGGCCCTCTAAGTCCTGCTTTGATACCGAGATCATTGTCTCGATCAATGGTCAGCACAAGGGTCCGCGTCATCTTCTTCGTGCACTAGTAAAGAGTACATCCCTATCAAGGGTTGGCCGACTCCGTAGGTTCTGCTACAGTTTCTGTTTGTTCTTCCTCTCTAGAACGGTCTCGTTGTTTCCACCACACATAAGACAAAGGATGTTTCATTTTGGGCCTATCACAAATGGGGTCATCTCCTGGTGAAACGGGACATCTACCATCCATTTTCAAACGACTACAACCAGCGGGAGTATATTCTCTGTCATACACGTGTCCAATTTGATATCGAGTAGTTTCAGGATCATAGTCAGGTGCTCCTTGAAAGAAAGATGCACACTGCTCTTGTTCTATTCCCAAAGCTGCACTAATCGCAGCAAGAAACACTCTTCCTGAATGGTTAACATTCTCCCCCATTGCCAATTCTTTAATTGCAACTTCCATACAAGGTGGCCAATCTGATCTTGTTGCTTCACCAGCATCAAAATCTAGGGTAGATCTAGATTGTAAAATTGTCAATACTGCACCAACAGGTTCACTCAATCTTTCAGCAAATCCTTCGTCAATCTTTTCCATTCTTTCATTGCATCTCTTTCTCAAATCTTCTCGGATTCTTTCTTTGATTAATCTAGCCAATCTTTGTTGACTATTTTCATTGTTTGAGGCCCCCATTTCTACCCATCCATCTTTCATGGGTCTATTCGGAAGCCTCCAATAATCTCCACTTATTCTTGGACTTAGTTCAATAAAATCTGTCAATGGGATTGAATAGATCATTTCTCCACCTTTTTCTTCACTTTGAATATTGGATAAGTAGGTAGTAGCTATAGTTTCAAAAATTGAAGAATCATTTCCCAATAGTTTGTCAGCTCGAGTAGATTCACCTTCTGCCCATCGTGCAGTAACTCTTTCGTCAAGGGTAGCACAGGCGACCATCATTGCATACAGAAACGAAAGACTCTCCGACATTCTTCCAAGTTCTGTACTTAGGTCTCCGGCTCTCTGTTCAATCCCATCATCATGTAGGACGGACTCTTTCACTCTCATGTCGCCTTTTCGTCGAATATCAGATAGCCATGCTGCTGAAAGTAAATCTTCCATAGTAATTCCATTTTCAGATAATAGTGTTCGCGTATTTTCTGCTGATTGAGGTAAAAATGGATAGCGTGCAAGCACTTTCGCGTCGTCAATCAGAGGAGGACGCAACGGCATGGGCATGGATTCTCGCTCATGAAGTAACACGGGGGTTCTTCAACGCGACCGGTACGTAGACAGGTATGAGCCCTCATGAGGTTCGCTCTATTGGGATGAGGGTCCAAGATAGAGTTAGAGCTCAATTCGGTTGGCCTTTAGATTCTGACCGAGAAAGTGCAATTTCACTTTTAGAGTGCATAAACACCTTAGCATCCAAGATTCCAAATTGGACAGAATTGGAAAGAGAAAACAACATCTCTTCTTTGCAAGAGGATATTTTTGCAGGTCCTATTGCAGCTGTGGGTGCAGCAGTAAATTCTGATGAAATTCTTTCATCTTTACAATCCAATCATAGATTTATTTTTGCAGACGGATCAATTGGGATTATTCAAGAGTTTGAAAAAAACATTAGAGAAAAAATTTGGTCTAACACATTGGCATTAGTTACTGATGCAGATGGACACCCACATATTTCTAGAGCGGCAGAACGAGAAATTATGCATATTTTACATGCACATGGAGATAATCAGAAAGATTGGATGAAATTAGTCGAAGAACTCTCAGAAATGACAACACCTCCTCGATTGATTTTAACACATCAGACCCCAGATAGAATAGAAGGCATGTTGAATCCGGGTGGATTTACTGATGGCGATCGTACAATTTGTTTAATTGGTTTCTTGGGTATTCCAATTTCTGACATCACCCTATTGGGTTATCGTAGTGATATAGTTGGCAAATGGTCAGGAGCCACAGATCCAGAAAGAAAACTAAGAAAACTCATTTTTATGCAAGAGGTAATTGATAGATTGCTAGAGGGGGCATCAAAGTGAGCGCTGATAATTCGCGGAAATCAGCAATCACGACAATCATTACATTCGTTCTTTTGAATATTATTTGGACCGCTGCATTGAATGCATCAGCCGACCAATATCTCATTTCTCCAGATAGTGACATTGTCACTGAATATCGTTTTGATGGTCCAGATATTTTAGGAAAAGAAATTCCATTTCATGTATTTTATGAAATAAATGAAGTCGATGGCATGGAGTCTTCTGAAGTGTTGATTGAATTAGTTATGTCAGATGGGGAAGAGGTAGTGATTTATGATGGGATATCCAATGTATCAAGTTCAGAGCATGTCGAATCTTTACCACCTGGTCCGTCTTCATTTATGATCACGATAAAACAAGACGGGCAGATATATCCAGTTCCTTCAGATATAGTTGAGATTGATCTTCAAACTGAAATGGAGCTTTACACACCAATCAAGATAGAGGGTTATCTTGCTGCAAATTTACTTGCATTAGCTCTTATTGTCACTGATCGCACCATTCGTTCATGGGCTGCATCAAGACGTTCTAAACGCGGTTCTCCTGTAGTTAGAAAACTTCGTCAAGAGTGGAAAGAGGTTGAGAAATCCATCTCAGGCGGGGACCCAGTGGATGTTGATGATTTACTCACTGATTCCATTACTGCTTCTAATATGCTATCTAAACGACGTCAATGGTCTGTAGATGAACCGGAACCAGAACCAGAAGAAGGCGACCAAGAAATGGAAGATGCAGATACTGAATTAGAGTCATTGGAAGAACTTGGTGAAGGGGATGAAACAGGCTTACAAGGTAAAGCTACAATTGATGAAGATGTAAATACAATCAGCGATCTTTGGGATAAATTAGGGAACAGACAAGAGAAACGTAGAGGTCCTTAATCACAAAAAATCATCCAATGTATATACCGTAACTCTATCGTTTTGGAATATTGATTCTACACTATCTGCCATCCAGTCTACATATTGTTGAGTGTAATCATCGATACCAAAATTGTCGATTACGTGATTTATGACACCAAGATATTTTCTCACTGCTCCCTGAGAGACAGTAAGAATCAGATTTCCTCCACACCGAGTTTCTTCCATTCGACTTGAATTATGGCCATGTAATCCTCCACTTGCTCCCTGCATCTGGATACATTTTCCAGCCAATGGTAATCTTCTATACGAATGATTACATTTAGCACATCTTACTTTTTGTCTACTAAATGCATTCAAGTTTCCTCTAACATCTGGAAGCAAATGAGATCCAATTACTGTTGAGGCCACAACTCTTGCATCTACACTTCTTAATTTTCTACCAAGGGCTAATTGTGCACTCATTTTTTCTGTCATGCTACCCAGAGTTTTGTAAGCTGAATTTTTGGGCCCAGCATCTAATGATTCTAAATCATGGGTAAATCCATATCCTCGTACTGCTCCTACTGTACCAATTCGATTATTCACTAAATCAACTAATTTTTTATCTACAATTTCTCTAGGGTGAGGAGAGCCCAAAGTTTCCAAATAGAATTCTTTTGAGTAATTCCATCCAGCATCTACGTGCAAAGCTTCTTTGTCTAATTCCATTGGATTCAATCTTGTAGTTAATGTCAATGGAGCATCCATTCTTCCACCCCTAGAAGATGGAAGAATCATACGACTGAAATTAAGAAGCCCATCAAGGAGAAGCATAACACAATCTTCGTCTCCATCACAATTTCTTCTCTTGGCCGCATGGAATAGGGTGTGACCATATCCAGCAGACGCATTTGTCCATCCAATGAATCTACAAAGTACTCCTCCTGAAGTATGGGGCGCAAGTGCAATTCCAAGTTGACCAACTAAGTCATCGACAGTTTCTGCATTGAATTCAGGGTCCATTTTGTAAAATCTAACCAAGAGATCATCAAGATATTGACTAATTTTCAGTAGATGTTCTCCTCCATCTCTACTGGGAATAAAATCTTGAGGAAATAATTCAAGAATTTGAGTATCTTCCTTCAATTCATTTCCTCTAATATCGTGAGTATATCCTAATTCGACTAATTTCTCTATTGATGTCCCTATTTCTATTGGCCTAAAATGGGTTACAGGAACATCAATCATGTCATATCGAATAGTACCATCTCTAAATGCAGATACATCATGAATTGCTCGCAGAATTCCTTTTTCTATAGGTTCAGGATATTGGGCCTTTGAAGTGAGCCCTTTCATTGCTTTGATTCGTTCAGGTAATCGATCAAGACCAAGAGAAATTCGTTTAACTTCTAGAATATCTGCAAGAGGAATAGTTGTTAATTCTCCCAATCGATTTCGAAGATGAGATCCTCGTCGATCTGCAGGAACTGTTCTTCCCCCACATTCTTCAGGCTCATTCGGAATTGTTCGATGATGGCACCGAATATGTGGGGTTTCTCTATCACATCTTAAACATCTTCTGGGGCCCACTGTTACTCTAATCGATCCTTCTCGAGATACTGCAGTTGCTAGCAATCGTTGAGGTCCACCATAATTTTGGATTGGATAGAGCGCGTGCGCCTTCTGTTTCATTTCTCTTGGTGCAGATTTTTCTGGACGGCCCATTCTACAACCAATTCGACAAGGAACTGCATCTTTCCATTCCAATGAATTAGTACGATTTACAATCCAAAGACTATGCATTACTTCATTATCATCGATTTCGATTTTTGCTTTGTTCAAGGCCTTTTCATCATCTGCTCCAGGATCTTCAATAGCATCTTGTGCCTCTTTTCCTGCTAGTTCAGTTGCAGTAATTCCCTCTCCTCTTTGTCTTGCTGCAGTTTCAGCCTGAATTCTAGCAGACCGTCGCTTTTCTTCTAAGATTCGAATTCTTTCGTCTTCTAATCCTACAACCATTTTTGCATCTTCAATCCTTTTCAATTTGGACTTGATAAGTTCCCTTACTTCTTCTCCTTCAGTAATTTTACCATCAACAATCGTGAATCCTAGTCCATGTAAAAGACCATGCCAACCATCATCGATGATGATATCATCACTTTCATGTCTGTGTGAAATTCCTAAACACATTAGTGATGATTTTACCAAACCATGTTGATTGAATCCAAGATTTTCAGATAATTCTGACAAATAGATTTCAGGAATTTTATGTCTCCCTACGTCCAATATTTCGGTTTCTTGATTTGATGTACTTTCTTTTCGCCTTAGATTGGTTTGATTGCTTGTAATTGTTTCAACCATTGGTGAACTTTCAATGATTATGGGCGCATTCCATCCAAGAACAGCATCTTGGATACGTAATTGTTCATTTTCAATAATCGATTCACCCAATGCCTCAATGAGTTTTGGAAGAATGAAGATAGGTATATCAGACCATTGAGGATTATGTGATGGATGCATACTTACCTTCCAGCGTTCAGAAATTGCAATTGCTGCCTGCCAATTTACAATAGAATGACTAAGACAATGATGCCAGTCACGAAGTTTCCATTCAACTTCCAATCTTTCTGATTTACTTCGCAATCTTCTCTTTAGTTCCCAAGGAGGCGATTGCTCAGAGATTGTTTTTTCAAGGGTCAAATTGGATTCAAGAAAATCCAAATCTTCTTGATTTTTGATGGAATCCAATACTTCTGCTGCCCACCATTCCGAAGAAAAAGCAGATGGAACCAGAGTCTTGTTGTTTTCTAAGAATTCACCAAAACCGAGCATTAATTCGCCATTGTCCCAAATCGCTCGTACCTGATCTTCAATTTCATTCCATTTTTCTTCTTCATTTACTCTAACAAATGTCCCATCGTCTAACAGTACCATTGGACCATCAATATCTGTACATGGAGTAACTGCACACGCTTTCCCAGGTCGTTCAATTTTCATTTGAGTCCCAACAGAAATGAACGAACTCATTGCCTTCATTGATACAGGATTCATTCCTGCAGCTGCCAATCCTGATGCTCTAGGTCTACCATATCGTAACCGAAATCCACCAGGCTCATTTGGCATTCCAAAAACAGGACGCCCAGCAATGATATCTTTCATGAATCTAGAATCTGTAGGTATTTTCTTGGGTTTGAAAATAGTCCAATCTTGAAAATCTCCACTCTTTTTTATCTTGTCAATATAGACGTCTTTTCCTTTATTTGCAAAATCACTGATGAAACCCCATCCAGGAATTTCCAATCGTTCAACGTGTTTCTGAATCTTTGGAGCTTTGAGACATAACCCTTCTCCAATTACTAGGAGAACACCTCCTCTTACTCTACCGTCATCGATATTCCTTACTTCTCGATAACCTGCACATTCAATATCTTCTGTTGATTCTCCATTAATCATCACTGGACATGACTTTACGATTACATCAATTTCTTCGGGAGTGGGTTTGTATTGCATTCCAGCGCGATAGAGTCCGAACTCTTCCTTGACCCGTTCAACTTCTGCAAAAGTTGGTTCATATTTTGCCAGACCCAATTCAGATCGAATCATGTCACCGATTAGAACTGCCATTGCTTGAGCGGTTCCCCCTGCAGCTCTAATTGGGCCACAAAAATCGATAGAAAGGAAAGTAGAACCATCCACATTATTCAACAATCTGACTTGACCTATGCCCTCCAAAGGTGCAACTAAGATTGCTTCCGTGAGAATGGCAAGCCCTACTCTCAAACCAGCATCAATAGAACGTTGTTGATCCCCAGTTCTTTCCATCATTTGTATAGAAACTTGACATGCAATTTTGATCGCAGTAGTCTCTCGATCTTCTTCTTTCAACATTGTTCTGATGCTTTCAGCAATTTCTAGACCATCTAGATATTCTTCAAGCAATTTTTCTGTACGATCAGCCAAATCTGTTGCACGAGGTATCTCTACTTCAGTTGCGAAATCAAGTCCTAGAGACCTTGCTTTAGTTGCAAGTTCGTACAATCTTTCGGTTTCTTCATCCAGTTGATTGTGGTATTTTTTCATCTCTGTTTGGAGCCTTTCTTCATCGAAAGCAGAGGTTCCAATGCCACTCATTCCCAACCCTCAGGAAACCCTTCTGTGGAATGACGATACATGAACAAATCGATGAATAGCCGGGAACCTTCATTCATCGTCTAAGATAGGCTGTAACATGGCGGAGTCAACAACCCCTGAGAGCGCGAGAGCGACTCTCGCAAATCGAGTTCGAAATCTAGCTTACTTGCATCAGCCTGACGACCCATTTACTCTTGCATCAGGCAGAATATCTCCACATTTTTTTGATATGAAGCCAGTTATGTGTGACCCGGAATGTGCTCACTTACTTGGTGTTTTGATTCATGAAAAAATAAACCAAATCGGGTCAATTGATGCAGTTGGAGGGTTGGAATTAGGTGCAGTTCCACTGACAGGGATTGCCATTGCCAAGGCTCCATCTGGAAGTGGATTGAGAGGATTCATCATTCGAAAAGAGCCCAAAGGAAGAGGTGGACGAAAAACAGGAAACCCTCCAGGGATTGAAGGATCAACCCTTGTATCTGGAGACAAGTGTCTGATTTTGGAAGATGTTACAACTACTGGCGGCTCGGCATTACAAGCATGCCAACGTTTGGTAGAAATGGGATGTGAAATAATTGGTTGTATTACCATTCTTGATAGAGAAGAAGGAGGGGCTGAAGCCTTTGCAGGTGCCGATATTCCTCTTTATCCATTGCTAACACTTTCTGACATTGTCAATGCATGAGGCTAAATCCTTCCTAATGTTGGGAGGGGCATGGCAGGAACAAACGTCCTCATGAAGACCTCAGCAGGAGACATCACGATTGAACTATTTACAGATACAATGCCCATTACGGCCGGTAATTTTCTTGATTTAGCAGACAAGGGTTACTACAATGGCCTTCATTTCCACAGAGTAATTCAAGGATTCATGCTACAAGGCGGATGTCCAAATTCCAAAGACCCAAATTCTCCTCGAGCTGGTACTGGCGGTCCAGATGGAGGAGGAACATACACAACTTCTGATGGTCAAGCCATTGTACGGGATCGAGGAGGAAATATTCCAGATGAATTGACTCAAAAATTCAGTAATGAAATTGGAACTCTTTCTATGGCGAATACTGGCCGTCCAAATTCAGGAGGATCTCAATTTTTCATCAATACAAAACACAACAATTTCCTTGATTGGTTTGGCCCTGGTCAATCCGCTCATCCGGTTTTTGGAAAGGTAGTTTCCGGAATGGATGTCGTAACAGCAATTGAAACAACTCAAACTGGATATGGAGATAGACCTACAACACCTCAAGAAATTATTTCAGTTACTCGAATCTGAGTGATAGAAATGGCTGGCCCAGTGCTAGTAATTCATGGTGGTGCTGGAGGGGATGGTCCTTGGAAAGGAATGACTTCTCTTGATCCAAGTCGAATATCTTGTATGGAAAATGTGTTGTCTACAGTTGGTAAATTTCTTTCTGAGGGCATCAGTGCTCTAGAAGCAGTTACAATTGCTGTAGAGATGATGGAAGATGAACCATTATTCAATGCTGGCAAAGGGTCAGTTTTGGATGAAAATGGACAAGTTACGATGGATGCAAGTATTATGCGAGGTTCAGACCAAGCCGCAGGTTCTGTAGTTAATGTCTCCAAAGTCCGCCATCCTATTCGAGTTGCAAATGCATTATTGCAACGTGGTTGGCCAGTTATGTTGAATGGAATTGCAGCAGATAATTTTGGGATTGAAGCAGGCGTTGAAGCAGTAAATCCAGATTTTTTGGTTACAGAACTTCGTCAAGCTCAATGGAAGAAATGGCGAGATACTAGGGCCGCAATCGGCTCAACCGATGAAGACGATTCAGTATTAGACCATGACCTAGAAGGAAGGGTTGAGACTGAATTTAGTGACGAACCCCAAGGAATGGGAACAGTAGGAGCAGTTGCGTTAGATGTCTCGGGAAATCTTGCTGCAGCAACGAGTACTGGAGGGATGACTGGCAAACCTTCTGGGCGTATCGGAGACACACCAATCATAGGAGCAGGAACGTGGGCTGATGAGAGAATTGCAATTTCTTGTACAGGAGTGGGAGAAGCATACATTCGAACATGTGCTGCCCACGAATTAGCAATACGTATGAGAAATCCCAATTCGAAACTTGCAGAAGAATCGAACAACGTATTGGATTTAGTGGCCCCATTTGGTGGACGAGGTGGATTGATTTCTGTTATGGCCGATGGGACAGTATGTCTTGATTTCCAAACCACATTGATGTATCGAGGAATATGGAAAGAAAGTCAAATAGATGTGGGAATAGGGCCTTAATCAATTTAGATTTATTAATTGTTGAGAAAAAAAGGTTACTGAGTTCTATTGAAAAGTATATAGTTAACACCATTTTCCGTGAAAACAATGGCAAATCAAGACATCAGGAAATCTGAAGTTAGACGATTACAAAAGACAGGTGGCTCTACGTTTATCGTTTCTTTACCAAAACGTTGGGTAATTGAACATGGCTTGATGGCTAAAGACCAACTTAGAGTTGAGTGGAGACCATCCGGTAATTTACGAATCATTCCAGAAACATCTCCAATTATCCGTCGACGTGAAGTGAAAATTGAGTTGGATGATTTACCAGAGAAATTGGCAATCGATCACTTAATTGCAGCATATCTATCTGGAGCAAATCTAATTCGTGTGTATCGAAAAAAGGGGTTCGATGCCGCCGATAGAAAATTATTGAGACGCTTTATTTCAATAGGTAGAGGAATTGAAATTGTTAATG
>PAOZ01000005.1 GCA_002708695.1 Methanobacteriota archaeon
CAGCACCCTTTACTGAAGATCTTTCAACAGAAGGAGTCCAATCTAACTCATCATATACTGAATACGGGTGAGCCCATCTAACGTCATAGTTTACTCCACCTGCTCGGAGATTAGGGCCAGTGACTCCATGGTTAACCATTTCCTCTGGTTTTGCATAACCAACACCTTGAGTCCTAATTAGGAAAATTGTTGACTCATCAAGTAGTGCTTCGTATTCATGAATTCGTTCAAGGAAAAGTTTCACTTTAGCCCTACAACGCATAGCAAACCCATGAGGTAAATCACGCTTAACTCCACCAATTCTGGGAAAATTATAGTGCATTCTAGAACCTCCTAATTCCTGTAAAAGGTCGAGCATCATTTCACGTTCTCGAAGACAATAAACAAATGCAGTGAGATTACCGATATCAGGACAATATGCTCCTAGCCACATCAAGTGGCTAGCAATTCTTTGGATTTCAACTGCAATCAAGCGGATATATTCTGCACGTTCGGGGACTTCAACTTCAAGTAAATTCTCGGCAGCATAAATGTATGAATGGGACCAAGTGTTGGCACTTGCATAACATAAACGGTCACAATATGGTGTAATTTGAGTGAAATCTCGAGATTCACAAATCTTCTCAACACCTCGATGAATATATCCCAAATCAGGGATTGTGTCTACGATTGTTTCTCCATCAATCTTGACTTTTAAAGTCCATAAACCATGTGTCATTGGATGTTGAGGCCCCATAGAAATCCACATTTCTGCCATTCAAAACCCTCCTTACTTGACCTTGCCAATATCTTCTGATTTACGAGTAAATCCTTGAGCATCATCGTACATTTCATTGAATTCGTGATAACGCAATTTATGCTGTTTCTGTAACGGATGGAATCCAGCAGGGGTCTCGTGAGGTTGAAGGACTCTACGCATATCCTTATGCCCATCAAAATCTATCCCAACTAGATCCCAAGTTTCCTTCTCATTCCAATCAGCTCCAACCCAAACATGTTGAACCGAAGGAACGGAAGGATTTCGCGTCTCAGAAATTGGAATACTTACTTCAAATTCTAAAGGCATATCTGAACCTTGAAGAATTGATGCATCAGAAATTATTGGCATAACAATCCCTTCATTTGAAGGTGGGTTTTGAACGCTCATTCTCATTAGATGAACGACAACTTGCCATTCCATTTCTGGGGCTTTTTCTGGCCAATGAATTCCAGTAATCATAGAACAATAGTCTACCCCGTGAACCTCTGAAAGGGTTTCAGCCACAATCGACCAAATTGAAGGAGGGCAATTGAGGTATACATACGATCTTTGATGCTTGCCACCTGCATGCATTCTAAGTTCACAAGTCAAACCTTCTCCACTGAACTCTGCTTCTAGAGCAGTAATAACGTCATTAGCTGCAGCAACCTGATTCTCATGATTTACCTTCATGCCCATCTAATCATCTCCAATGACAACAGGGCTAGAAGTCTCTTCTGATGCCACCATGGCAGGATTTACACCGTTCAAGAGAATGCGTTGACGCAATAAGTCAAAACCATCGATTAAAGCTTCGGGACGAGGTGGACAACCAGGAATATATACGTCTACTGGAATTACAGTATCTACTCCCTCAAGAACATTGTAGGATTGAAAATATGGGCCACCAGAAATAGCACATTCACCCATAGCAATACACCATTTTGGTTCAGGCATTTGTTCCCACAATCTAACAATTGGATCGGCAAACTTCTTAGAAATCGGCCCATTTACTAACAGAACATCGCATTGTCTAGGGCTACTTCGGAAGAAAAGACCGAATCGTTGGGCATCGAACCGAGGACCTCCTGCAGCGGCCATCTCAAGAGCACAACATTTGATTCCAAGGTGCAAAGGGAAGAAGGACTTTCGTGATGCCCAATTGAATAATCGGCCTCCAATAACCCCTATGACCTCTTTTAGTCGGCTAGCTTTCAAAGCCTCGTCAGTAACATCTCCGACCACATCCACCAATAATCTACTGTTGAAAATGGAGTAATTCTGTCCTTCATCCGCCATCTTCTCACCTCAAATGTAAATGCGTCCTCGTTTTCGGAAAACATACCATACGCCTAGAACCATGAAACCAAAAATGGCAGTAAGTGTGACCAAGCCACCCCATACCTCCTCAAGAGTAACTACTTCGCTACCACCTTGAGCTGTGGCTTCTGTAACAAGAATTCCAGCAAATGAAAGAAACATAAATGCAATATC
This sequence comes from Methanobacteriota archaeon, assembly GCA_002708695.1. GTDB lineage: Archaea > Thermoplasmatota > Poseidoniia > Poseidoniales > Thalassarchaeaceae > MGIIb-N2. The sequence continues at coordinate 2,234 of PAOZ01000005.1, forward strand.
AAAAACCAAGAAAATAATCGCATACCAATAATATTGGAAATGAAACTCTATTCTAGCGTCTCCAACTGGATCAGATCCACATTCATAGGTGCTTAAACGACGCACGTAAAGGCTTTGATCTGATTCCATTCCAGGGATAAGAATTGAGCGCATTTTGGTGGGATCATTTGGGTCTTGAGTAGGTCGGAGGAAATAAGATGTAAGGAAACCCCCAAACGGAAACAAAAAGCCAACAATAGCCATCAAACCAACTGCAAGATAATCCGCCGGTATAGTAGACAAATCTCGCACCTCTGAAGGACCTGATGTCCTACATCTCAAGCCACTGGAAACCTGCCCATAAGCATATTCTTCTATTTAATGGATTAATTGAGTGAAATGTGAAGACGCAATTAATTCAATCTTCACTTTCGATTAAATCAAAATCTGCTTGCATACGACGATTTTGCGCCGATGCTCGGAGAATAAATCCTAAAATAACAATTAAAATTAGAGTCAAACCACCTAATTGCACATAATTCTCCTGAGATTCTGACAAACCTAGTTTATCTCCCAAGTAGGTTCTACTCCTATAGCAACTAAATCAAGAGGAACACCATCTAATGGAGAATTCACTGGCTCAACACGAACCACGAATGGAAGTCGGTCTTCTCCCACAATTCCAATCGGAGGAGAGGCTTTCACCAGCACTGTTTGAGATTCACCTGGATTAAGGAAAAAGGAATCTTCCATGTCATGCGTTAACGTCCAACCTCTAAGTCCATCTGATAAATTAACGGTGTATTCCGCACGTGCATTTCCGATATTAGTCACATTAATTTCATATTGAACTGAAGAACCAATATTTACTTCTTGAGTTGATTCAGTTAATACTCGTACATCAATATCATAAACAGTAGCAATTGATAATAAAACTTGGATAGTGTTCGGATTTGCAGCATCATTCATCGATGCAGCATTTAGGTTTAAAGTACCATAATCTCCATCTTCAGCAGCAGGAAGAAGGCTGAGAGTGACAGTGAAAACCATGGGTTCAGAAGAAGGAGATTTCATCACAAATGGCCCATCTACTTCAGTTCCATTTCTAGTGAAAACAACTTCTACTAGGCCTTCCATGCCAGAAAAACTGAGCATTCCCTCATCTTCAAAACTACTGTTTCCAGAATTTGAAACCAAGACGTCAAATGAATAGGCCATTCTTGGAGCGAGTGCAATATCAAGTGAATCAGGATCATCCCCTGGATCAGCAAATGCAATAGACGCGGAGTAGTCATAATTTGAAACTCGAACCTTGAATGATGCTGAGTCGACTTTGTTTGTGTTTCCTTGAATATACACTTGTGCCCTAAATTCTTCTTCTTCAAATTCAAAAGCACCTGAATCAACTGTTACCTGTAATTCCAATGTTGCTGTTTGTCCTGGATCAATTAACATCTGGCTAATTTGATTTCCTTGGATATCAACAAAACGAGTGTTCCATGATGGCGAAATACAGTCATTCTTTACGCCATCATCACAAGCTTCGAACAGGAAATTATCTTGGATATTTCCATCATTCATTATGTTGAATGGAAACCGAACAATTTGTCCAGCTGACCCTGTTTGAGTCATGATTTCGCCATTGCCAACTGATGTACTAACTGTCAATTCATGAATCTGTGCAACACTGATTCGAAATGTCTGTACAGATAATGTTCCTAAAGAAGATGCAAGGCTAGAAGAAGCACTAATCGTAACTTCAACATCCTGATCGGCTCGGGCATCTGAAGGTACTGAAACTTGAACTTCTACACTTTGAGAACTACCTGAAGTGGCATGTCTACTATTCAAACTAAGAGAAGAAGAAGCGAAAGATACAGACCAACCATTTGGTGCCCCTGATTGACCAACATATTGAACAGAACCACCCAAAACAAAAGTGTCCTGTCCATTTCCTTCATTCGTAATTGAAACTGAATTTATGGCAGATGTTCCAGGATCGACATTCGAAACAAATCCTGTAGAAATTTGAAGATTTGCAGCATGAGATTGACCAACCTGAACAGAAAGTGTTGCATCACATTTCAGTGATGTTCCATCCATTCCTTTGACTGTAATCAAAGTGCTAGAACCAGATTCAATAGAATCATCAGGAAATACCTCTAATTGAAATGATCTAGATTCACCTTCTGAAATTAGCCCAGAAGAGGCACCTGAGAATGAAACCCAATCTTGATTCGCACCAGAAGTATCTGTTGAAACCGACCACTGAGTATTTCCATCATTAGTAACAGTGAATGTAGTTGTTGCAACTTCACCAGGATCTACTGAAAGAGAGGCAGGTGACAATGATGCAATACATTCTTTTCTTTCTGGTACATTCAAAGTTAAAGAAAGATTATCTTCGGCTCCACCACTAGGATTTTGTTGATCTTGAGTAACTACGGCTCTCAAAATAAAACAATGCGAATCAGCAGATGTACTAGCGCCGTTCGGTAAATCCACAGTTACTGTTACGTCTTCTGTGTCGCCTGAAGATTGTAGATTTACTGTTTCAGGTTCAACAGTTGCAGACAAATCATCCGAATCACAAGAGCCGTCATCATCCATACTCAGTGAAACGGATTCTGCTTGTTGACCTGTATTCTCAACTGTAACTGTCCACTCTACTTCTTCTCCATCAGAAGAAGAATACTCTTTGGTTGGTTGAGGGGTGGAAAGTGATACTCCATAGACTCCTCCACCTGAACCTGCAGTCGTTGTAACTGTAATTTCATCTTGCCCAGGAGCCCCTGGTGCAGCAGGAGGTGCAACTTGAGCAGTACCCTGAACTGTCGTCTCACAATCTCCATCTGCACCTTGACCAACAGTTACTGTTAATGTTGTAGATTCACTAGAACCTGATGAAATAGTACCACTAATTTGCTCAATATTTGATGTAAAACCTTGGCATCCTTCTCCTTGAACTGTGCTAAGACTTACGGTAACATCATCTGAACCAGTATTTCTTACTGTTATGGTGTATTCAGCTGGGTTGTCGGTATCCGCCTCTTGAGCCATAGTATTCGAACTCAAAGTAATGGTTGCATCCGCAGAAACAATTGGGACGAATGACATCAATAAGAGCAAAAAAACTGGGAAAATAGCCCGAGCCCTTCTGCCACCCATAGCCCTCCGTGGGCATCCGATGGATAAATGCCCTCCGACAAGATGCATGTTATTCCTCCACGAATGTAGACGATGAAGCACTACATCGACGACAATTCTCCAAATCTGAATGTATACACCCTCCAAGCAGATGGTATCGAGCACCACATGATGGACATGCTCGACGTTTAGGAGATGTGATTGCCGTACTGCAGGCCCAACAAAGTACAGATGATGTTGATCCTTCTATCGAAGAAGAATTAGGATTGATGGAGTTAGATTGTATCGAGGAAGGCGGAGGAGGCAAAGTTGCTGTAAATGCTTGAGTTTTAGATGGACGGTTTTTCATTGCAATAAAAACAATTACAGATGCCCCCAGCAAAACCAATAATCCGGTGAATGCAAATACAATTCCTCCGATACCAGAATCTGTATTTTCAGTTGTAGCTTCTGTTGCCTCCAGCATCAGATCCTCCGAGGCAATTACTGCATTGTTAGGGCCAAGTATCTCAACACGAATGACTCCATATCCAGGTAAATCAGGAGTTACGCGAATATCTACAAATTTGACTGACTGTTGATTTAAGGAAATAGTAGGGTCATCAATTAATTCAACCTCCCAATTATCTAACGATGTAACCTTAATTCGATGCTCAAATGGAGCATTACCAGTATTTTGAATTTCAACCTCAATATTATTCGATTGTCCAGAACGGAGAACTGTTGCTGATTTTTCAGATAAGGAAATAGAGGCTGATTCGTCGGAAGCAACTCGAATGGAAATAATCTCAAGTAAGGATAAATCACCAGCATTAACTATTGCTCCTATCGCTGGTTGTGAACCGGGAGTAGTATCAGTTGGCATAACCACGGTACAAGTTAAGTAAACTGAAGAACCACCTGCTAATTCACCAAGTGAATCGCATTCGTAAGTCCAACCTGAGGCAACATCAAGTGAAAAATCCCCTGTCCAAGGAGTTGTTCCATCATTTTCAACAAGCCATTCAACCAAAAATCCAGGTGAACCAGTCGCAACGTCACCTGCAGACAAGGGGGTTGTTCCTATTGATCCATCGGCCAATAAAATTGAGGAAAACGATATTTTTCCACTATATTCTTCCTGTACTTGAATTTCAAGAGGAGCACTGACAGAATAGCCACTTTCAGTAACAAATTGTAATTGCATAGTCCCACTTGTAGCAAAACCATTTCCAGTTAAAGCTACTCCAAAAATCGCTTCATCTCCTTGAACCACAGTAAAAGGAGATAATGAACTACTCAAATCCCAACCAGAAGGACGATTGTCAGCATTTGGAGTAACAACTACATCTTGATTCCCTGTATTCGTAATTGTATATTGTAGGGTAAGTGTTGCATCCTTTGAAACAACTCCAATTTGCGTATCTAAACGTGCACTTAACCTATCAAATGATTCTACGACAAGTGGTATCTGAACTTCCCACGATTCCGTAGGATCAACTTGAGATGTTGCTACAAGTTTTGCAGATAAACTAGTGCCTGCATTAATCATCGCTGAAGGTGGCGTTGCTGTCATCTTGATATTGATTTGTTCCCCAATTTCCATTGTACCAGTAGAACCTCCAGATGCCCCCTTAGTTGACCCCAATTCATCAAAACCCATGGACCAACTTTGAGGTGCATCAATTCTCAAATCATATCCCTGTACCCCATTACCTTGGTTTGACATCAATACTTCAAATGAGGTATTTTGAACAGGATGAAGGGTAACCAATGAAGAAGTAGACTGGAATTGTACATCCGGAAGAACTGGTACAACCAACATTATATCGATTGGGAAATCGATATTATTGTCCTCATCAGTTCCAGTAATTGTTATTCGATAATTTCCAGGCTCTGGTTGAGTTTGATGAACTAAAGTGTATGTAACATCAACTGTTTCACTTCCTTCAAGTGGCATTGATGTACGATTAAATGAATTAAACCAAGGAAAGGAGATCGCATCAAAATCTCGGATTGCAAAACCCGATTCCATGGATGCATTTGTAGGGATTAAGGCTGTATTCTTGATTCTCAATGTCCAAGTGCTAGAAGCTTGATCTGCAGAAGTTACAACCTGAGTGGCCTGAATTACATCTACTCTTATCCCTGGAGCAGAGACAATAAGTGGAATATTCGCTACATTGTTATCTTCATCTGATTCTTCAATCGCTTCATCTGGATCGATATTTATTCGCAAGGTAACTTCGCCTTCATCCTGAGGGGTCCATTGCCATTGTACAATCCTAGTTACTCCTGGACCTATGGTAATTGTCTGACGTCCTAAATCAGTACCTATTGTTCCAACTTTGAGTATCCCTGCTTCAACCACAAGGTCGAGTGCTCTCCCACTTCCTTGATTTGTGATAGGTACTGATATGGTCATTTCTTCACCTACTTGTGGAACCTCAGAAGAATATTCAATATCTGATAATACCACTATTGGATCTGATCTAAGATCGTTAACATTTACTCCGCGGACTGCAATTGAGTACGGTTGTTCACTCCTTCCACCTCCATGATAAACATCAGATACCTTTACTGTCCATACTCCTGAAATTGCTGAATCAACCAGAACCACTTCTAGATTGTTAGTAGAATCAGGAGAACCACCTGGCACCGAACGACCAGATTGGAAATTATTGCCTAGATACGATGTGGTTCCATCTGGAGCAATGACTTCCAAATCCAAATTATTTCTTAATTGACTAGAACTCGAAGAACTACCTTGGTAATCAGACCATGCCAATACCACCTTCAATGGAGAATTAGAACGTGTAAGATTGAATTCATAGGTTGCAGAATTACCCGAACGTAGACTGTTTCTGTCATCTACAAAAATGCCTACATCTGTGCCTGGAACTAAAGAATTAGCAACGTTAATTCTCCCCCATCCTTCGTTATCATTAGGTATGTCTCGAGAACCCATATCTTCAGCACCTAAGACTAACAATGCCTTGACTAATGCTCCTTGGGGAGAAGGACGACCTGCAATTTCTGTAAGATATTCATGAACAAGAGCAGACGCTCCTGCAGCATTAGGAGCAGCCATGGAAGTTCCTGAATATTCAATATACCAAGTGCTCTTCCAAGAGTTACCAGATGTATCTTGAGCATCTTGGGAAAGACAAGAACGTACCCAAGAACCTGGAGCCGCAAGATCTGGTTTTATTCGCCCATCGTCTGTTGGCCCTTTACTGCTTGATTGGGCAATTGTATCCGGAGCACCTCCGCCCCGATTGTGATGATTTGCTACTGCGATTGAATTCTTAGCAGTAGCAGGAGGAGTCAAACCAGTATTTCCATCATTTCCAGCAGAATACAAGACAGTAAATCCATCATATGACCAAAACTGATCATATTGAGAAGTTCTACTATCTACATCAGCAGCAGAGGTAGTATACTTTCCATGATCTCCTTGAGAACCCCAAGAATTAGTATGAATTTGAACGTCAGCATTGTATGCAGTACGTAACATATAGTCAACACTAGCACCAGAAAATTGACCCGATGAGTCATCTTCCATAGCTTGGAAGTATAATTCTGCCTTTGGGGCAACGCCTGCATAACCCCCTCGACTACCATCACCTAAAACAGTACAAGCTACATGAGTACCGTGACCTGAATGACGATCTTCTGTAGAAGAATCACCCCATGTCATTGACTCAACATACGTAATCCGTCCATTCATATCTCCATGATCTTGATCAATTCCAGAATCTGCAACTGCCACGGTAATTCCTGAACCATTTAATTCAGAAATAAATGCATTTGATGTATCACCTACTCGCATATGGACCAAAGAACGGTCATTGTGAATTTCCCATTGAGGAGGAAATGAAATCCAAGCAACAGATGGGTTTGTTGCTAATATTGGAACTGTTGCCGCACTTACTACTGCTTCAACTCTACCGTCTCCCCATGGACGAATTTCAAGTACATTTAATTGTGAAAAATCATGAATTTCTCCATCGATTTCTACATTTGAATTCGGAATCCCTTCGATATCTCTCCAACCAGTAATTAGTACAGTAATTGGATCTTCTGGATTCATTGAATCCACAGCATTTCTAACTGGCTCATCAACTACTAAGGCAATAGGAACTGTTGATGAGGCAATTATTCCTAGTACAGAAGATGCTGTATCTAACCCTCTATTATTGCCTTGAATCAAAAACCCAGTAGGTGGAATCAATGACTTTACAGATACAGTTTCTACCGATGATAGAGTCTCACGAGTACTCCATGGATCGACACCACTATCCATCAAAATCAAAGAAAGGTCTTGTCGAGGAATGGAAAAGATATCACTAACATCCTGCGATATTTCCCAACCAATTGGTAATAATGAGCCAACTGGAGTATTAGCACTTGGATGACGGAATGAAATTTCAGCAGCATCAAAGGATGTAGGAGAAACTCCCTTAATTGAATCTGGATCTGGTTCTAAAGCAATCGGTAATTCAGCATCAATCGATGTACTATTCCCTATTTTATTGTCTTCAGAAGAAGAAATAAATGCAAAATTCAAGAGGAGGAGCAGAACGAGTCCAACTGCTATTCTTGAACGTGCCATGATAACAACTCCAATGAACCGGATTTAGGGCTTCGCACCTCTCGACAATCAAAACCAATGAGTTTCTCCTTCATCTCGAAACGTTTCAGTTGTCCATTCACCAACTATATGTAACCAAGTTTTCTCCACAGATTCACCTCGATGATTCGTGTAACTCAAGTGAATTGCTATGCTATAATTTTCCCAAACAGAAGCTCCTGAAATTGTTAATTCAAGATCATCTCCTGCAACAGATACATGGCCTGGTAAACTAGATGTTTCAAATGATGTAGAACCGAGGAGTCCGTCATCCATATCCCTAAACTCCAACTCTACCTGTAAATCAGTCACTTCTCGACTGCCATAATTGTGAACTTGAGATAATACAACATGTCCTGGACCGCCTTGCATATACACTGTATCAATCACAATTTCATCACGAGGGATCATCCAATGCCAAACTCCGAATGAGCTAACCAACAAAAGTAGAACTAAACCAGTTGCAAGGATGACTTTTCCAGGAGTTACTACTGATACAATGTCCTTCGCCTGAGCCAGAGCACCGTAAGCACGCTCTACATCTTCAAGAGCTACTTGTCGACCGCCAATATCGATGGTAACATCTTCTAAATCGTCCTCAAAATCGTCTAAATTGTCTAAGACCAATTAATCACCTCCCAAGAAAGTAGCACACAATGTGACAATTCCAGTAGACATCGGTTCAGGAACCATATAATGAGTAGTGGAACCGTCAAAACCAGGCATAACATTCAGCAAAGAAAGATCAGAGGCGATTCCATTTACTCCAATAGAGGTACCAGTTGGTATTCCTGATGTCTGTTGAGCATCAATCAATACGGCTCTTCCATCCCATTTTATTCCCATAAAATCAACAGATGCTCTTGAAGACATTAAAATTCGACCACCCTGAACATCATCAATTTTGAAAATTGGATATACCTTTCCAATAGTACTCAATGAAATTGTTGCGGATTTCAAATTCTCACCCATGGCTTCCATCTGTTCAAGAATAATTCCTGGTTGAATAGGAACATTGCTTTGTCTCATGTATAAATTTCTAATTCCTACTCCACTAGATCGAATAGCGAGGTTGTAATCCTCATCTAATGTTACAGTCATTCTATCCATCAAATCCTCTGCTAACAAAACAGTATCTCCACGTGTATTGATTGCTCTTCCTGTTATTTCCATATACAAATCCATACCAGCAGAAGATGCTGAGAAATCAAATTCGGGAATTCCTTGGAATGCAGTTGGTTGAGTAATATCAAAAATGGTTGCTGGATCGGTTGTAAGATCAATTTCTCCGGGAACATCGGTCAAAAATACCGTTGCTGGCCACCATTCACCTGCCGACCATTGTAATTGTTGCAACATCACTGATTTTACTGAATCTCCTTGAATTCTTTCTGATTCAGGAACTGAAAGAGAAACCGAAATTGATTCGCCTATTGATGCATACAAATCTATTTCTCCCGGAATATCTGAAACAAATAATTGGGACTTAGTACCTAAATTTCGATTGAGAATTGAAGCAATAACATAGTCAAGCCTTTGTGACAACTGGTAATTTGTTGAAGTAGTAACTTCACTTACTGCTCCCAAATTCCTTGTACTGAATGAGGTTTCAACAGAAACTTCAGTTGATTGATCTTCTTCAAAACCAATTAATGCTAAATCCAAATCTTGTCCGTCAAATCCTTTGATTTCAACTATGAATTCTTCACGAGCAGGGCGCCAATCTGACATTTCTACTTCTATATCCCATATCTCAAGTCCAGATTCATTTCTAAATGAAATTGCGGTCTTTACGTCTGGTGCTAATCCGGGCAACCATGTTCGAACATGGAATCCTTGCTCATTATCTCTTTCTAAGGCGGTCATGGAGATTCCATGTCTCCAAGTTGGAGGGGGGATTTCCAGAGACCCTTGTCGTGCATCAACAGTAAGATCGAAGTGACGATCTGCATCTAGTTCAAAGCCGACAGATAATTCAGAGGTTGTTGAATCTCCTGCTTTTCCTGTTACTGTCTCTGTGAGATCTGCGAGAAGCCGATTCATGCTTCCTCCCAATTCTGACATTCCATCCATGAATGATGCTAAACCTTGGAGTCCTTGCGAGGTATTGAATTCAGGAATTAGAATTTCTGGACCTCCTAGATTATCTGAACGAGGAACATCCAATCCGATTACACCGGGCATCGGATTGAATAATGCACGAACATGTAAACCACGTGTATCTGGAGAGCCCAAAGCAGGAACATGTTGGATAGATGATCTAAATGGTAATGACCCATCAATATGTAACTCGATTCTATCTAACGCTTCAGGATCAGTATCAGTATCAGCAACCAAATATGCAGCTCTAGAAATATTTGTCATCCTAGCAGAAAGGTAAGACGTATCAGTAGTCCCATCATGATGGTAAAGGAAATGATCTCCGTCCATAGAATTGGGAAGAGAATGATTTGAAATTTGTATTTCTACACTTGACATAGGAGAAGAGGCATTCCAAGAAAATGAGTCAGAAACCTGCATATCAAAACTAGTAGGTATACCACGCATCCTTACGGCTTGAACCTGATTTTCGTCCTTTCCTATGTATGTAATTTCTTCAATTTCTGCCGAAGAAGACCAAGACATTTGGCCAGGAAGAACTGTAATTTCTATTGAATCAGGAATTGAACTGACGCTAACTAGATGAATAGATGAACCTTCCATTGTTCCAGAATTATGGGAAACAAAACCAACACGTAATGACTCATTTTGAATTGTTTTCAACCCAATTACCTGTCTATCTAATGAAGAATCATCGGCAAGATCAGCTGCACTAAATCCTCTCATTCGAATACTTAGCGCAATTGGCATGAGGGGTTCTCGAGCACCAGATCGGCCCTGAACCATATCCAAATCTCTATCTTCTGAAAGCAAAATGTGATCTCCGGTAATTGTTGGATGATCAGTAGTCCCAAGATCCATCTCGATCATTCCTAGAACCATAGGAATACGATTCACACTAATATCATCAAACATCTGCAAATGGAAATCTGTACCAGATAAACCAGTTCCAGATGATACGCCGCCTGCAATAGCATCTCCTAAGGCCTCAGGAACGGCATTTAATGCCCCACCAATTCCAATAAATATGTCAACTAGATTCAAAATCGTAGTGTCAAGAATCCTTGAAAAGAAATCTAAATTTTCAGTACTATCGAGTGATACATTTGTGCCTTCATCTCCATTATTTATTGAAAATGAACCATATAGAACCAAAGCAGTTGGCAATTGTTGCATCTTAGTCCTAATTTGACGGCGATCTTCTTCGGCGCCTTCTCTTAGGAACCAAGAACCGTAATCAATCTCATCTACTGATTGAACCGATCTAATCAAAACAAGAGATTGAGGAGGATCTGCTGGATTAACTGGTAAAGAAGGATCATTCTCATTCTGAGTAGTATCTTTAGAGAAATTCTTCAGAGCAATTATCAATCCCAATCTACTAGGAATTTGACCTGGAAGTTCTGGAGCTTTATTTGAGCCAAGCATTGTGAAAATTCGATTTATTTCCAATTGATTCATACTACCTTGCGGCATTCCTCTAAGCCAACCTGAACTTTCAGTTACATTCCCGAAACTATCTCCTAATTGCGAAGGAGCTTTATTTCTTCGATCTTCATGGAAATGAACGTGAATATCTGCCCTACGGTCAGAATAATACTCAATTGAAGTCAAGGACCCTTCACCAACATCTGCAACTGTTGTGGAAAGAACAGAATCCGAACGAATTACCAAATCTACTTCACTAGGTATTCTGTCATCTAGACCTCTTGGATGTGCACTAAATTCAATGTAAGCTAATTCAATTAACGAACGAACCCCATCAACTGGTTCGCTAAGATGAATGTATCCAAAGCCTGCTAAAATACCACAACCATGTTCTGTGGGATTATCGCTAGTATCTGTTGTAGGATTATATGTGGAGGGACAAGCAGTACTTCCCAATGTCTCTAAATGTATAGCATATGGAGAAGATATCGAAACTAACTGAATCCCCGAAAGATCCAATCCAGAAAGTGAAACAAGCAATCCCAAAGTTAAGCCATTAATTCCACTAAGTGCAGTATCCGCAATATCCAACCAAATTCTCTCTAAACCAACTTCCAAAGATGTTGCCTCTGGAGGAATCGTGTGCAGTGTATCGATTATCCAAATATAACTCGGTCCCGTAGTTCCAAAAAATAAAGACTCAGAAAATGTGAATTGTTTGAAAAGTGAAACTCTTAGTGTCCCCATATCATTCCAAACAGGATCATTACTATTCGAAGAAGGGGTTCCAAAACAACCTGAATCAAACAAATCTACTTGTCCATCAAACATCTCTACAGAAAACTCGACTGTAGGTTCCAACCACATTGTTGTACCTTCGACTCCTGCCCCATCATTTGGATCAATTGACACGGTTAATCCAACCGAAACATCATATCCACAATCTCCTGACTGACTCGGGGAATCTGGAATTCCATCTCCATTTGTATCTACTAAGGTTGGAGTCGTTCCATCATCAAGAAAGTCATCAATATCAATCTCATGTTCAAACGGTTCTGGAGAGAATAGTAGAGAAGTCAATGAGGCAGTGAAGTCAACTACTTCGAATTTGTCAACAACTCTTCCATCTGTTGCTTCATAATGGGTCCAAATCACATAATCGGTGATATTTATCAGAGTATTGATAATGCTATCTGTGGCTCCAGGAGGAGCAGAAGATGGATCCAATATGATATCAAAAGGATCAGGGTGATCAACGGGTTGAATGTCAATTTGCTTGAAACTAGCATCAGACATTGGATTATCAGCTAATGCCAATGAATCATATGGACCAGATGGGCGGATTGCCGCATCCACAGAAGCCATCGCGGATTCGGCAGATGCTGATTCTCCATCATCGACCAATAAACCGCCTCTCGCATCTAACGCTTCATGCAAATCAGTCAATACACCTAAATCTCGATTATCGATTTGTATAGCAGCATTTGCAACAGGTAATGGAAGCCAAACACTCATCAACATCAAGAGAATTAGGAAGATACTCGTTCTCCCATGGTTGCGAGCCGCCTCTGGATGCATTGTTAATGACCTCTGCGAACTCACCTTTAGCATATTGCTGTTAATGTTCAAAATTGGCTCATCGTTGAACAAATTCAATTGAGCCACAATGTGGACAAGCCGTTTTTCCGGAAGATACCCCAGAAGGAAGATCAACTTCGAATGATTGATTACATGTTGAACATAATGATTTTATTGTTATAGCCAATTCATTTGTTGGTTCTTGCACAGAAGAAGTTGACATATTTGGGATTTGTATTCCCAATGACGATGGAGAAGAAGATGTTGTTTTCACTTCATCTCTTTCTATGGATTTAGGTTGTTCTTCGGGTATTTTCTGATCTTCTTCTTCTGAAAATAAATCATTCAAAACTTCACTATTAGATTCAACTCTAGGAGTTCGTTGAATTTCTGAAGATGACATACCGGCAATTGATTCGAAATCATCGGACCTTCTAGAAGCATACATCTGAGACTGTTCTTCAATAGTAGGAGGTGCAGCTTGTTCAGAATTTTCGGCCTCCTGCTCGGCAATAATTTCAGCGGCTCGACGAGCAGTTGAGCGTTGCCAAACAAATCCAACAACGGCAAATAGAATTAATATTATTACCAAAATAATAATTGCAATCATTGCTAATGACGTAGAACCTGATGTTTCTTCTGCTTGAGGAGTCAATACTGTAACTGTGAATCTTTCAATTGTAGAAGAACCTGCTTCATTGGTTACCACACATGAAACAATACGACTACCGCCTGTATCGTAACTTATTGTAATGCTTGAACCGTTAAAATCGACATCATCATCTGAAATACCATTTGAATTCGAATCAACCGAACCATCGATGTCCCATTCATATTTCAAGAGAGATGATTCTGGATCATTTGCTGTAATACTGAATGTAACTGATTCACCAGGATTAATGATCTTACTTCCAGTAATAGGTGAAGTAATTGGGGAAGTTGTATCTAAAACTTGGACTGTAACATTTGATTCGGAAGTTAGTCCCGATAAATCATATACACGTAAAGTGATAATATGATTACCAATATCTTCAGCAGAATCAAAAGAATAAGTTAGAGAAGTACTGGATTGATTTTCTGTTTGAATTATGCTGCCATCTACTAACCACTCTTCCTTTGCAATACCACCATTATCGGATGATTGTCCTGTAAGAGTAAAAGATTCACCTACGCCTCTTTCGATTTCCCCACTAACAAGAATCTGTGAAGAAGGGGGTGTACTATCGATTACGTTTACAGTCACAGCTTCTGTATCTGTTCTACCATCTGTCGAGGTAATCGTAACTTCAACAGTTCTTTGACCTTCAGTTGTCCAGCATAATGAAACTGTATTTCCTGTGGTAGAGGTACTACAATCAGCTTCAGGATATAACCACGAAAAACCATCTGGATCTACTTGATTCCAATCATTGGGGGTAGACGAAGTAGAAAGTGAAATTATCTCTCCAACATCAACCTGAAGTAAATCATCAGAACTCGAAATTACAGCATCCAAAATAGGTAAAATGGATAAAACGACTCCTATTCTAGCAGGATTAGAACCTGAACCTCCTCCAGTAGGAGAAGCTGTATTGTCTACCATTAGATACAATTCCTGATCCGCATGAACTGCAGGGACTAACCAAGAACGAGATGAGGAGGAAGATACCGATAGAATATCTGTATCTGAAATTCTGAAATCATTGGAGTAATCTTGTAAATACAGATCTTTTTGTTGATTAGTCATAAAGAAAATATCTGGAGAACCATCAATTTCAAACGCCTCAATTAGAACTTGGGTTCCTTCTCTGAAACTAAAGGGTCCTGCAATATTAACACCCTCTCCTACATTCAATGACCACACCATATCATGAAGTGTCCATGAACGAACTGTAGCTGATTCTATGGTAATGCTACCTGATGCAGAATAGCCTCCACTAGTGCCTTGATCATCATCTTGCGGATGATCCAAATTATCAATTACAAGATACCAATTGGTCTGAGATTTATCTACAGGAGCAGTCCAACGCCATTCTGCACTTCCGTTAAGTGACTCAATGGTTCCCTTCTCATCCCAAACATTCGATGTCCTGTATGATTGGTCATTGGAATAAACTGCAAAGCCTGCTTGAGAGAAAATCAAAATATCAATCATATTATCTGTTTGAAATTGAATGGAGTGAACATCTCCAGGAACAATACTTCCTAGTGCGAAAACAGCACACTCTTGATCTTGGAGAGACCACGAGGATGAACCTGAAATGCAATCGGTTTCTCTTGATTCTGTAGCATTTACAGTTGGAACCGAAAGGCAAAGAATCAGAATTGTGGTAACTACAATGGCCCTTCGCATATATTGAAACCAACCTCTTCCAACTTGAATTAATCCACTATAAGCATCAAGATTCCATTACATGTGCAATTGAAATCCATTCTTCGAGGCCTTTTCTTTCAAGATGTATGGAACCATCTAATTCAATAGATATCCTATCTCCATCGTTCAATGCATGGGATTGATTGTAAACAGAACGAGCCTCTTCTTCTAAATGAGATAAATCTTGGAATCTAGAAGAAAAATGTGTCAATCCTAGGAATTTTGCACCAATATGAGATGCGATTATAGCTGCATCTCTTGCTGTACTATGGCCATAAGATGTTGCTTTGGTTTGAAGCGAGTCGTCAAAAGTTGACTCATGTATAATCACATCAACCGATGTGTTCAATTCAAGAAAAGAGGGTACGTCCGAAGTAGTATCGCCGGAAATTAATATTGATCTAGAAGGCCTATTAGGGCCCCTATATTTTGCAGAATCGGAAATATCTAACGCAATTTTTCGAATCGATTCCTCGTCGTGTCCGTCCGCTATTGCGGCAGAACGATCAAACTTGCCCTGCAGTTCTGGAGTTGAGAAAAGATAAGCAAAAGAAGGTACATCGAGATGATTTGTAACATACGCATGTACACTCATTTCATCATCATCGGAAACTAAAATCCCTTCGATTCCAACTTGATCCACAGGATATAGAATCCAGTCAACCTCAAACTGAAATGCTCCATTTTTGCCTCCATGCTTCTTCCACCAATCGAATTGAATTGCTAAATCACTGGGATAAATTCCTGAATCAGAATCTGGTACTTCTCCAGGTCTATCTTTAACCCAATTCAAGGCTGAAGTTGATGTCGGACCATGGATTTCAAGTCTTGATTTTCGTCCAATCTTATCCATGGAATGTAACATTGGCAATACTCCCCAACAATGATCAAGATGCGCGTGTGTGAGATATATTGCCTTAATTTTCGACATTTTTGTTCGTTCATTGGATCCAATTGAACGAAGCCATCGATCATGTGATGCAATACGTTGTTGCATTCCTTCACCACAATCAATCAAAAATGAACCACTTGGACCATTTAGAAACGAGCCTGATACGTTCCTATCCGTAGTGGGCTTGGCGGATGCAGTACCAAGCACGTGGAGAGAAATCATGTCATGCACTAAGGACACATGCACATGAATCCTCGCAATTTAACGAGATTTAGGAATGGGAGTTTGAGGAAACCAACGGAGAACCACCACATCTCCAATTGAACGAACCCAGCGCCAAGGAATTGCAATATGTATGCTGTCCTCAACAATTTGAGGTGGGGGACTTGTCACGAAAAGATGTGTAATTGAGGTTGACTCAACATCCACAATAGCATCGTGTACCATACCCAAAACTCGCCCATCAGGCAATATGACAGGACGTGAGCGAAGAGCATCGGCACGCATGTCCGTCATGAATCCTCAGGACACACGGTGGGCATTGAACCTTGTCCGGAAAATTTGTGTGAAAAATCACTTGCCACGATTTCTGTTAGCAGCGAGACTTGGACGTAACTTTTCTGCACCTTTACCTTTGTTAAACAATCCACGGCCGCGCTTTCCAGCACTGGTCTTACCACGATGAGCTCGTCCACGATTGCTTGAATTTGTCATTGGATTGAGATGTTTATCTGCCTTGATAACAGGATGTGCCGGATCTACACAAATCACTTCAAAGAATTTGTTTTTACCATCTTCTCCAACCCAATATGAATTCAACACTTCGAGATTAGGATAGCGACGAGAAACGCGTTCTTCTGCTATTCTTTGAGTAGACTTAGCCATGGTAATTTTCTTGATACCTGCTTTCGACGGTTTTCTCTTCATGTGGATTTTACCCTTACGAAGACCTCCTCGTCGAACTCGAGTTCGAATCATGACTACGCCTTGCTTCGCTTTGTAGCCCATTCTACGAGCTGCGTCAATTCGAGTTGGCTTAGCAATGCGCTGAAAAACAGGTTCACGTCTCCATTGAGCCTGCCTATCACGACGGTGATGAATGGACATAGAGGACTTGGGGCGCTTCCACGCCTCACGGACATGATGGTATGCGGACTTACCCATACGAACCCCTCTAAGCATCTCGGCGAGATACCCCCCATATAAGACCGTTCGGATGAAGCGAAGAAGAACGAATATGAATTCTATGCATTATATGGGGTCATTTTCTTGATTATTCATGTCCAATAATGAGAAGGGGAAAAATCAATGTGTAATATGCAATATTCCATTCCATATATTGGTGAATTCAACAAATGAAAAGATTTGTCAGACATGTAAAGCACTATTCCAAATAAATATGAAACCTCCACTCAAAAAATCATTAGAATTGTTAAGAACAATTACTGTTGAAGGGAATGGATTTGTAGAGATAGATGGAAATGAATTTATTGTTGAAGGAACTTCGGGGCTAGGTTATCGTTTTCAATTTCAAAATCCTTTCAAAATGAGTGTTGAATGTTATAGGTCTAAAGATGCAGCATTGAATCCGGAAGATGAATTATGCCTATACCCATGTATCGATTTAGATGATGAAAGTGTAGAGCTTCCAATCGGTGATTTGGTTTTTACATATGCTATGACTTTAACAAATGATATAGAATGTGCAGAAGAAATTGAAACTCTTGAAGAATGTATTTCGATAAGAGACTCTATTGCATCTACTCCAACTAAAGAACAATGGAATTACGTAATGGAAAAAAGAAGAAATGATGCTGAAAGGCGTGGATTTGGAGGGCCCTTTCCTGTTGACGAAGACGAGTTAATTTGGTTCAGTGAAGATTTTGATTTCCCTGAAAATTTTGAACCAATGGAGGATGTTGACGAAGAAACAAATGAAAATAATCAAACTACGTCGGACGATGATGCAATCGTTGCTGGACTCTCAAGAAGATCACAAGAAAGAATTGATAGATTCATACTAGATTTAGATAGATATTAATCTTCGATATATGCATCTTTTGCTGCATCTACATCTGCTTTACGAATCTCAGATAATTGTCTTAATGCTTCCATTGCCACTTGAGGATCTTTGGAAGATTGTGCAATCTCAGTCAGGGTTGCAATGATTGCTTCTGACCCTTTAGATGCAGCATCGATTCTATTTTGTTCCCTATCAGCCTCCATGGCCATTCGTTCTCTCTTTCTTGCTTGGACTTGGTCAAACATTTCCATAGCACTCTTCTGCTTTCGTTCTTCAGTTTGAATATCAGTTTCTTGGAGAATTCTTTGCCTTTCCGCTTCACGTTCTGCAAGTCCAACTTGATGATCAGCCTCCGCCATTTCGGTTTCTCTTCGAAGAGTTTCTCTTTCAGTATACAATCTTGCTGACTGATTCCAGCGCTCTAAATCCAAATCTCCTTCCGCACGCAAGGCCGCAAGATCAACTTCTGATTTTGCGCGTTCTTCAGCAGCGAGTGATGACATGCGCGAACGTGCTTCAAGTTCAGCTGCTCGTAAGTTTGCAGCCAAAATTTTCTCCATTTCCATTATCTGTTGTTCTTCCATTATCGCATTTCGATCTGCCATAGCAGAAAGGTCCGCTCGCATCTTCAATACTTTCTCAGCTTCAGTAGTATTCCAATTAACAAATGATGTTTGAAGTTGAACACCTAATGACTCAAAGGTTGAACGCATTGCAGTACGAACCTCCATCATCAAATCTGATGTTGCATCGGCATTACGTAACTGATCTTCAGTAAGTTGATGTATGATTGGTTTTAATCTAGCATTCACTTCAGATTCTAAAATTTCAACCAATGTTGCAGCAGTAATCTCCATGTTACCTTTTGCCGGTAATTGAAGCAATCTTGATGCGGATTCTCTAGAAATACTTACTCTCATAACCATGAATCCTGAAGCAGAACGACCATCAGAAGTCATGCCTTCTATTCGTAAAATCAATTCATGTGGCCCTAGAAACACAAAAAGAAATGTTCTCTTAGGGTTTCCGCGACCAAATATCTTCGAAAGAACTCCGGCCTCTGGATTGACTTCCATATGTTTCTGAGTAGCAATTCCCGATATTCTGCCATCCTCAACTACAACACATGCTTCATTGGGCTTGAGTGTAACTTCAGCACCCTTAGGAACATCACGATCATGAACATATTTGGCAATCACTGCAGGATTATTTCTCCATTTGTAGTTTTTTTCACTCATTCTTTCACCTCTTGACTAATCCATCAATATACATATTTCTCTCTAGAAAATGATTTCTAGCTCGAGCAAGTTTGTCATGAACCATATTCATGGAAATTTCTCCTTCTATATCCACTTCTCCTGGGGATAAAATTGCATTAATTAATCTGGTACAATCCACCATCATATTGAGAGTCTTAAGATCATGTTCTACGATTTTTTTCTGGCCTTTACGACTAAGTTTTCCAGCCCCATCATGTATTGAAGTAGGTGACCCAGTTACAGCCATTTGAGCATCGTCTGAAACTCCTTGTAACGTTATCAAAACCTCTTCACATTCAGTTCTTAGAGTACGATTTCCTTCCTGATGTGCCCGTGATTGAATCCGTTCTAAATGTCCTCGCATCATGTCAGTTCTTCTTCGAATTTCTTGCCGTACTGCTTGATCAGATTTCAAAAATTTGCCTTTTTCATATCCATCATATGCAGTGGCTAATGCTCGAACTCCATTAATCAGAACCGGTAGTGCAAGGGTTGACGGCTCCATGAATTGACTACCTCCATGGAAGGGTATGAAACCTTTGATGGGGAGCCCAAGAGAATTTCACCAATACATTAGACTAATTATGAAGGACTATTACGACCAATCATGCCATTCTGCAGAGAGTGTGGTAAGGAAGTTCAACGTGAATGGAAATTATGCCCATTTTGTGGAGAATCACAAGAAAGTGGAGAGGCGAATTCTGAATCTGCTGGGCCTCTTCAATTCCAAGATTCTGCAATGTCAGGTGACATCCACCATACCGTAATCAATAACGATGTGGAAGCAGTTACAAATGCAGTAATCATGGCTCTAGACAAACTTGGAGTTGTGTCAAATGAACCATCGCATGAAGTTCCAGTAGAACTTGTCGCTCCTGAAATACAGTGTCTTAATGTAGGAGATTCTGTTGACTATTTCAGCCCAACAAATCAGCGTTGGTTGGATAATTGTACTGTAATGGAAGTAAACGAAAATGGAACATATGTAGTTTCAGTTCCAAAAAGTAGCAGAATAGAAACAAAATATGCAGTAACAATAGGAGATTCTCCAGGATGTATTCGACCTTCTCAGCCCTTATTTACAATTGGAAATAGAGTTCTAGCTAATTGGAAAAATGCCGGACCGCTCTACTTTGGAACCATTGCAGATGTAAATCCAGATGGAACATATGATATTCAATATGATGACGGAGATGCAGAATTAAGGGTTGAACAATCAAGAATTTATCTTGCACCAAATCTCAGCGTAGGCGACCGAGTTTTCGTAAATTGGAAGGCTCACGGCTACTACTTCCCTGCACATGTTGCATCCATTCATCCCGATCATACCATTAGAGTGGATTACGATGATGGAGACACAGAAGATAATATCCCCCTTTCAAGAGTGAGAGTGATTACTGAAGAAAACAAGGAAGTTATGGAATATGCAGACGCTATTTCAGAATCAGAAGAAGAATTGCTTCAAGCATTCCGTGTATTTGATACCCAGGAAACTGGAACCATTTCAGCGACTGAACTATTTCGAATTCTTACCGAAATGGGAGATCAACCAATTGACGAATCTGAAGTCTTTGAATTATTCAATGATCTTGGAATTGAAATGGATGCTGAATTGGATTACAGACAACTAGCAAAATGGCTAGTTAGCCCTTGATTTCAATCGTCAAGTGGGCGTCCACCGACAACAAATCCTCGATATCGATGCATATATTCAACAAAGATTGGACTCAACGAAACAGACTCAAGATGTTGAGTTGTGAATGGCGGAAGATCGGGAGAAAATTCTGGATTTTTGAGACCCAAGGGCCAATCAGGGTGCGCAATACCTACACGCCCAACACCAACTAAATCGGCACCTTCCTTCATCACAAATCGTGCATCTTCCGAAGTCCAAATACTTCCTGTCGAAATTAGTGGAAACCCATCAGGAAGTACTTCTCTAAATCTACGAGTAAGTGTTCGAGAATCTCGTGAATCTCCCTGTGCACCTTTGAAAACATCCCAACATGAAATATGTAAGGCGTCTATTTCTGTTTCAGTCAAATGTTTAGCCAACTCAAGACTATCATCTAGTGAAATCCCAAGGTTTTCAATTTCTGGAGAAATTCTTACTATAACTACAAATGAAGGACTCGTACGTTTTCGAACTTCTTCAATGATTCTCATTAAGAAACGCGAGCGCCCGCTTAAATCTCCACCCCATGAATCACTTCTTCGGTTGGTAACAGTACCTAGAAACTGGGCAATAAGATACCCATGAGCTCCATGAATCTCCACCCCATCTATTCCAGATTTTTCGCATCTCTCTGCAGCAGCCGCAAAGGCATCAATTGCTTCTTGAATCTCATTTTGAGACATTTCACGAGCCGGTTGGTTACCATTACCCTCATCATTGTAACTAGCAGAAATAGGAGTTGTGCGAATCAAATCAGCAGGTGCTCGCATTCCCCCATGGAAAATTTGTACAAGACTCAAGGCTCCTCTCTCTCTAATACCATCTGCCAATTTAGTCAATCCCGGAATTTGGTGATCTCCCCAAACTCCCATCTCACCATGCCAACCCTGGCCATTTTCCATTACATGGGATGCTGCTGACGTAATAATTCCAAAACCGCCCTCTGCTCTACGAAGAAGAAAAGATATTTCCTCATCAGATAATGTTCCATCTTCGTTAGACTGTTTATTTGTCAAAGCTGCAAGTACTGTCCGATTCCGAATTACATGATTTCTACTAGGAAATCTCCATTCTTTTGTTGGATTCAAAGAAATCACATCATTGGGAATACATTTCAAGAATTTCTAAATCCACTATTTCCAACGCTCGGATATGTGTAGCTTCAAGATCTACAGGAGGAGCGCAACCTTCCTCCCAAGCCTGTTTCCATCGAGCAGCACAAAGGCACCAACGATCTCCTGGGTGAAGACCTGGGAAACGAAATTCTGGACGTGGAGTTGAAAGATCATTTCCTGCATTTGCACTGAAAGTTAGGAATGCTTCGTTAACTGTTACACAGATGGTATGTGATCCTCGATCAGAATCATCAGTATTACAACACCCATCGCGAAACCACCCAGTCATTGGTTCGCTACTACACGTCGCCAGAGGACCACCTAGAACATTAACGGATTCATCCATGTTGGTCGGTAGAGGAAGAGGTCAATCAATTGGTCGATTGCCTAGCGGCTGAACACACGGAAAATCCTCGCCCGAGGATAAAATCAAGAAGATCTACTTAATCAGTGAAGATGGATCGGAAAACGACTGCCGCAAATGCAATGTCCTGGTCTTCTTCCTACAGGGTTCTTGTTCAGATACCCTGGGTAGATTACCCAAATTCGGTCACATTTCGTTCTGTTCCGACCAATCTCCGCCTGACAGCGGTAGATCACAGTATACTCATTTCTTCGCATATTTTTCACCTAGATTTTACGACACGATGCTCCGCAACGTGAAGTTCTGGAACATTACAAATCTAGGGTTAAATCATCATGCAAACTACAGTTATACTCGGCAGTATATGAACCAATCGTTGGTCCGCGCTCCCGGACTTGAACCGGGGACCCCCTGATGGCTGCCTGTTGCCGTGGTGTTCGTCTACAGTCAGGTGCTCTAGCCAACTGAGCTAAGCGCGGTAACCTCAGCGAGTCGGCTCGCCTTCATATCCGTTTCCGAAAAACGGATGAAAAGAAAGTTCTTCAAAATCTAACTTTTTTCGTATTTTGAACCCCCCACCTTCAAGTAGGGTTCCAATTCGTAACTCATTCCGGAGACTGAGTTCTCCGGATCGGAATCGACATGGATACTACTGCAAACGCGCCTTTTGGAGATGTCATCGATGCCATCAAAGAAGACATGGGTATCGGGTCCCCTCTCCCCACTGCACTTATCGATGAAGAATTAGCTGGATTCGGTGTTCCAAATCCTAGAATTCTAATTTGTGGATGTGGAGGTTCAGGTAATAATACAATGAATCGTATTGTTCACCTTGGAGTTGAAGGAGCCGTTACAATTGCAATCAATACGGACAAGCAACATCTAGATCATACTCGCGCAATGCAAAAACTACTCGTTGGCCGACACATCACTAGAGGGCTTGGGGCTGGAGGAATGCCAGAAACTGGACGAAGATGTGCTGAAGCAGGACGAGATGTAATCAGTAAAATTGTCCAAGGAGCGGATCTCGTATTCATTACAGCAGGATTAGGAGGTGGTACTGGAACAGGAATCGCTCCAGTAGTTGCTGAAGAAGCAAAGAGAGCCGGTGCCCTAGTAGTTGCAATCGTCACGACTCCATTCGCAGTAGAACGTAGACAAAGAATGCAAAGAGCTCTAGAAGGGCTCGCCAATCTACGAAACGAAGCAGATGCTGTACTTGTATTGGATAACAATAGACTTCTACATTATGTTCCAAATCTACCTCTTGATGAAGCATTCAGTATCATGGATCAATTGATTGCTGAAATTGTAAAGGGAATCGTAGAAACCATTACTCTTCCAAGTCTAATCAATCTAGACTTCGCAGATGTACGAACCATCATGAAGAATGGAGGAGTTACAATGATGCTGTATGGAGAAAGTGATCGAGGACCAGAAGAAGTTGTCCACGAATCTCTCAATCATCCATTACTGGATATCGATATTGAAGGAGCAACTGGAGCTCTAATCCATGTTACTGGTGGCCCATATATGACACTTGAACAAGCAAATCAAGTCTGTGATTTAATGACAAGTCGACTCTCTGGAGATGCACATGTAATCTTTGGAGCAAGACAAGATCCAGCGTTCGGAGATACAATCAAGGTTATGGCAATCATTACTGGAGTTGGTTCAGAACATCTGAAACAAGCCAATGTTTCAGCAGATATGTTGGGTGAGGCACTCAATATCGCTAGACGTGGTGAAAGTGGAAGTCGTTTCGGATTTCAACGATTTGACTAACGAATAAAAGAAAGGCTCAAACCAAACGGGGTCTCAGGAATTACCATGCGTCGAACGACTCTCGTTCCACTTGCTCTCTGCCTAGCCCTGCTTATGGTCACATCTTCCACAGTAACTGCTGGTGGCGATGTAACAATGACGCAAGCTGCTCCGAATGCTGAACAACCCACAGCTGAAAACAATACGTTCCATGTTTTTGGAAGGCCAAATGCTGAACCATGTTGGGGACATTTCAACAACACTGATGCAGATAATTCCAACANTGGTTATGGAGAAAAGACTGGGTCNGGAAGTAGTGTAGTTCAGATAGACTGGCATTGCAGGATGGATCCTATTCTCAATGAGAATATCCTTCTAAAGGAAGGGGAGGTAATCCGAGTTCACCTTGTATTCGATATTACAGGTAATGCAAACTGTCAAAATCAATGTGAAAATCTCAATGTCAGCCTAATGAGAGGTTCTGTCGCTGCAATTACTCAAGAATTCAATGCAGGTGAAGGAGAGGGTATAATGATTGACTGGGATATACCAGTTACTCCTGATTTGGTTCCTTGGAACAGAACGGATGATAATCCCGGAATCAAAGTAACATGGGCAGGACAAGGGACTGACGGGGAGTGGATTTTCGCAGGACAAGATGCTGAATTCAGAATGTATTACACACATCCATGCCATAGTGATACTACTCCTCCTCAAGAGGCAAATTGTAACTCAGATACTGAGAAACCTTCAAATTACAACAGCACAGTCTTATTCCCAATTTTGAATCAAACAGAAGCTGAAGCAATTACTGGTACAGGCGGTGATGTCGAAGAAACTCCTGGATTCGGAGCAATCGTTGGATTAGGTGGATTGGCTGCTGCTGCTTGGATGCGCGGAATTCGAGAAGAAGACGAGTAATTACTCACTCTCATCTTGTACGTCATCACTTGGCGGGAACGCTATGAAACGAAGCGCAAGGAAAGCAATTACTCCGACCAATGCAGTGTTCAAGAACCAAGAAACATGTTCAACAATAACTGGGTCAAAGTCTCCTCCATCCCAAACATCAGCAACCATATGGTGAATGAAACTTGCAATAGCGATTGATGTAGCATAGATAATCAGAGTCAATGTTAGACTTCGACCATAAGGACTTGAGGAACGAAATGTTACTCTTCGATGAAGATAGTGTGCAACAATACAACTCAATCCTTCAGACAAGAAAAATGCAAATCCAAGAGTGTAAGCCGGCCAAGGATCGAGATAAACAAAAATCTTGTACAAAATAAAACAGATTGATGTGTTAAACGCACCCACGATAGTAAATCGGATGGACTCTCGGAAAAAGAGTTCAGGAGTATAGTAGGACATTTATTCACCAATTTGTTTCGTCCCATGAGTCCAAGTCTGGGGCTGGCTCTACTTCGTCCTCAATTTGTTCTGGTTTTTCATCAATTGGTGTATTTTTTGGGAGTTCAACCAATACTGGACCTGAATCTGGTGTGACAAAATCCTCTTCTACTTCAGGCAATGTTTCGAGCATCTCTTTGATTTTCGGAATATCTACTTCATCCGGTTCAGTGACTTCTTTTTCTTCCATTGGTTGAACACCCAACTGACTCCAAGCGTCCTGTAATACTTCAGAATCCACTGGCGGAGGAGCAGTTCGTTTTCTTTGGGCTAGTTCCATTTTTGCCTGAGCGGCTTCTTCAGCTCTAAGTTTCATATCTTCTAACTCAAACGCTCGTTTAACCTCAAGTTCATGCTTTCTTCGAGCCATTTCTTCTTGAGCAGCCTTACTAGGTCGATCCCATCTCTTCCAATAATAATGGAAAACAGGAACCAGAATTAGTGAAAGCCATGCGCCAACAGCCACCCAACCTCTTGGGCTCAAGACCATAGTGTCCGAAGTTCATCCATTACTAAATGGAAGGGGGGCAAACAAGAGTTAGAGCCACTTTGCTAACGTCTCAGCAATGTGTACCGGAACATCTCCTGCAACAAGACCGGGCCCCTTGTGAACTACTGCTTCCATTCCGGCCTCTCTCAAAAGAGCACAAGCAAGTCGAGCAGCGGGCCATGGATTCATTCCCTGAGCTAAAAGTCCGCCACATAATCCTGCCAACAAATCTCCAGTCCCTCCAGTAGCCATCCTTGGATGCCCGCCTGTAGCCAAACAACCTCTACCAAATGGACCAATCAAACGATCTACAGGACCTGTGACAATTACAACTCGCCCTTCAGGATCATTTGCAACGTTCAAATGTGGTCTAATTGATGCAATTTCAGGACCTATCCATTCTTCGGCTTCCTTTAGATGAGGAGTTACAATTCCTCGAAGATCTTCTGGCCAAGCACCTTTTGGCAAAGCAGAAATTGCATCAGCATCAACGACAACTGGAATTTTTGCTTCGGCTGCAATATACAACAAACGATCTACTGCTCGAATCGTATCTTCTCCTCTTCCAAGTCCAGGTCCAATTACAATCGCTTGTACTCCTCGACCAGAAAGAATCCGTCCAATTAAATGCTCAACCGAAGACATCGTCAATGTCACTTCATCAGGTATTGATTCTGAAATAAGATGGGGTGGCCATTCTACTCTATTGCGCGCATCCTTAGGCATTGCAACATGAACTAAATCACAACCACAACGTGCAGCAGCATCACCCGACAAGATAGGTGCACCATGATATGGTCCACCACCAATAACAAGTAAACGACCTCTATCTCCCTTTCGAGCATCTGGATTCAATGGAGGATATCTGAGTGCATCACCAGGGCCGCAATCTACAACTTCATCTGGCCATGGTAATGGTGCAACACATAAACGACCAATAGAAGGATCAAGTGTTCCATCTTGAGAACGCATACCCATTTTTTCAGAATGGAAGGTAACCGTTGAAACTGCTGTGAGCGACAAATCTGTTCCAAATCCAGTGGGAATATCACAAGCAACAACGGGTACATTCTCAAAATGAGGATAGACCCATTGTATGAGTGCGGCAACATCTCCTCTTGGTTTACCACCATATGTTCCTGAACCCAATAATGAATCAACCAACATTCGAGGTTTCAATTCCTCAGTAACCAATGGCCAAACATCAATTTTGATTCCTGCTTCTCTACATCTATTTCGATGAAATTCTGCAGCCTCTCCCTTTTGGATTACATGTGTAGCGATTATTCGAACAAGATGACCCATTTCCTGAAGAGCGATGGAGGCAGCAAATCCATCTCCCCCATTATTTCCTGGGCCACAAAGTACCCAAATTTCTCTATGTTCTGCACCCTCCAATGATTCAGCAATCCTAGCTGTCTCGGTTGCGAGGGCTTGGCCCGCTGCTTCCATCAAATCGACTGTTTGAACGTCTAACGCTATAGCATTAACATCGAAAACCCCGACCTCTGCAATGTGCATTGTCCAAGGGTCCATATCAATCGCAACAGTATGAAGACCATCACGCTTCTCATATCATACTAGTTCAGCATTGAGAATTTTAGATTCAGATGAATTATCTAAATCTCCTCCAGTCCATACATCTCCTAGAACGAGAACCATATCATCTTCCCCTCCGGGTAATGTATCGATTGGCACATCTGCTCCCTCTGGTACATTTCTATACAATGGACGGTTTACGAGCCACCGATTAAGGAACAAGAATACTATGGCAGTAACTCCCCAAAATAGCAGAACGATCGTTATACCCTTAGGATTTGTAGGGTCCCACGGACTATCTACATTCAACAACAAATCAACGAAGTACGAACCCATCAAGATAGCGAACATGACTGGGAATCCAAGATACATGATGTAATCCCACCACTTACCAATCCACCAATCATTGTCTCCAGTATTGATGAAATCGTCTCTAAATGATGATACTCCATTATCTAGATAATCTTGCCAATGGAATCCAACAACATCATTTTCATCCTGCCAAACCTTGTATCGATTCCAACCATACTTCCAAATTGAGAAAGCAATGAATAAACCGCTGAACATTAGACCGTAGCCCCAAATGTGGTCTTGAACTTCAAGGAACTGAGGGAAGGCAACACCTGTTGAATCATCAACGAGAATCCAAAGAGCAGCGCTGGGTAACCCGAATAGGAATAATGCGCCACCAGTGAATCCTACTGCTTGACTCCTGTCTACACCATGATCTACGAAGTTTCGAACACACAATTCGATAGTAGAAATCATTGATGTTAGTGCTGCAAAGGAAAGTGCAAGGAAGAACATTGCAACCATTGCTAGTTGTACTACTGGTCCTCCTGGGGCTTGAGCAAATACTTCAGGTAGAACGAGGAATGTGATTGCACTCGAACCACCACTAACTGCAGAAAGTGGATCTTGTACAACAGAGAAAATTGCCATCATCACGGTTAGACCTGCAATGATACTAATGCTATTATTTGCGAGACACATGGTTGCCGCGTTGAGGGTTGTATCCTCATCTTTGCGCATGTAAACAGCATATGTAATGCACATCCCCATTCCAGCAGAACAAGACCAAGCAGACTGTGATAAACCAGAAATCCATGTTTGAGGTTCAAGCAAATATTCTGGTTGAATACTAAACATGTATACAAAGCCGTCAAGTGTTCCATCCTGAGCATCCATCAATATTGAAAGGAATAATGCACTGAAGAGAAGAATAAACAATGAAACCATCAATATCACATTGACTTTCTCAATGGCCTTTGCTCCTCTCCAAATTGCAGCCATGGTGATAGCAACTGCTAGAAATTGGAAAAGGATAACTTGAGATGGATCTTGTAGGAAATCATTCCACACTTGAGTTGTATCAACTCCCTGTCCTAAACCTCCTGCAGCCGCTGCTGAGAAATATTTCAGGCACCAACCAGTAACAACCGCATAGTAGAACCCAATTGCTGTGGAAATCCATGCCGTCCACAACCCCATCCATGCAAAGCGCTTACCTGCAAAAATACGGAAAGCACCAACTGTTCCTGTTCTTGCTCTCTTTCCTATCGCAAATTCAGCAATAACTAGAGGTACAGACCAAACAAATAGGAAGATTAGCCAAGGAACAAGGAAAGAACCCCCGCCATTTGCACCAACCATTCTTGGAAATCTCCAGATATTACCGGTACCGATAGCTGCCCCAATAGTTGCGAAAATAAGGCCCATTCGGCCACCGAAGGTATCTCCAGCCATACTCAAACCCCCTTCAATCGATCAATTAGAACGGCTTTCGTTCCTGATGTTGGAAGTCCATGTTCACTTAATTCGGACCGTAGTTCAGCTACAGTCATCGAGCCGAAATCACGAGAAGGTCTACTCTTTGCCATTTCTTCTTCAACAATCTCTGTTTGATCGTTTTCTTCGTCATCTCCGCTGAACATCTCTCTCAAAGTAAATGCAAGTCCACCCCACACTACTCCAGCAACAATTAGGAACATGAACACAGCAAGTAAAGAACTACCAAATCCAGCACGATAAGGTAGCGACATTACGTAATAATCTCCTGGCTCCTCTCCAGGAGCAGGATAATTGATTGGGAATGCTCCATTAGTCGTTCCAAGCATTGCACGATAGTGAATTTCTCCAACACTCGTCTCAGGAACTGGAATATTGGCGATGGCAGTTGTTCCATTGGATCCATCAAGTAATTCACAACGAATTGTGGTCTCCTCAAATCCAGTCATTGACCATGGCTGAACTTCTTTCCATTCTGTAGGGCCGTAATCGTTCTGCATTCGAGTCGGAGTTACTTGTCGATACATCACATGACTTCGATTTACATCATTGGTCATTGGGAAGTTCGGATGAAGGCATAATTCAATCGGGATATCTCCCTCATCGGGAATCGTAATGTTCGCTGGACTTTGCATCCACTGAACCTCGTCCATACCTAAACCAAAGACTGCGCGGAATGCTGGATCATCAGCAACTTCAACCATGTAGAATGTTGGACCCATATTCAACGTTGCAATGTGATCAATATCATCTGGATGCTCATGGAAATTATTTCCTATTTCCATTGTAAAACAGTATGAATTATGCACGCCATAGTGCCAATCACAAAAATCACCAGTTGTAGGATAGAGATCAGAAGATTGTATATTTTCATAATTTGTCATCACTGCCATCTCATCACCATGGTAAACTAGGAAATCATGGTCAGGTGTTTGGCAATCAGTACAATGGCCCCAAGGATAGAGAATCAGATTACTAAATGAATGCCAATTAAAGACCACTTTGAATTCAGATGCTCCATCCCCATTATCATCATTCATTTCGGTGAGATCTTGAATCATCTTGGTTTCTGGTTCTGTATTTCCGCCCATCCAATCCTCATCAACTAGGCCGTCGCCATCATTGTCTACACCATCAACTGCATCTTCATTGAGAACCAAGTCTCCATCATCATCATTGGTATCTACTGGGCCATTATACACGTCATTGTTGGTGGTACCAGCAATACAATCTCCAGGGATTAATGGACCTGTAGCTCCGAGAGGAGCGCCCCACTCATACTGATAATTACGATTCAAATCAACTCCATCACATGCATCATCAACATCTTCTCTAACATCAGGAATTGGACCAACGTCGGTAAGCGTATTATCGCGGAGATTCTTACGCCATCCACTCTTTGCACAATTTTCCCATGCAGTTTCGCCACAGTATACTTCACGATCGTATCGGTTTCCATCTACATTGAGCATTGGAATGAGGTAAATCTCTCGGGTGTTTACAAGATCAGTAATCCATTGTTCGGAAATATCCTCATCAACACCATGGTCACCAGGGCCACAAGGTGTTCCATCACCGTTACTATCCTGATGCGAAGCATTTAGTGAAAGACAATCGCCATCATCGTCGATTATTCCATCTCCGTCTGCATCGCCATAGGGGTCTTCATCAATTAGGCCATCACCATCATTGTCGATGCCAGCTTTACCATAATAGTGAGCAACCATCTCAAGGAACATCATTGGAACTTCATAGGACATCCATTCACGAGCATGATGGTTTCCAACCAACAATATATCAGGACGTTCAGCATAGTTTCCACAATCTCCAACAAAGTCGTTGCATTCTCCGCCTTGAGGATTTACTGTAATTTTCATCCAAGGGCTTCGATGATTGTAGAACCAACCCTCATAGGTATTTGCGGTAGTTGTTTGACCTCGCGCATTTTCTCCTCCATTCAATCCCTCATGGAAAGTCATAATGTTGCGATTATTCTCTGCAAGATGTTGCATTCTATCTTTCATTGTGAAATAGGTATGGTACTCTTTGAATTGAGCCGCATCATCTCCACCCCACGGATAGTAATCATCAACATAATCGGTAGACCAAATGTCTAATGGGCTATTATTTTCAACGGGTTCTTCTTGGGCTTCAACAGATCCTAAAACGCCTCCAACAGGCATGAACAAGAACATGATGAGTACAAGGTGGACGAAGATTCGGCGCATGGCGGACATGGTCGTTCAGAGTCTCACACTCCCCTGTACCACTTCAAGCCGACGCTTGCAAGATATTGCCGAAATGGATTCAAAGTACCCACCCCCCTGGGTAAACCATGGAGAGTGTAATCACAGCCATTCCTGGATGGGATGGAGATGCAGCATTTGGATTCAACCAAGGTACTATCGTAATACTACTAATCACTCTATTAGGTTGTTTTGGAATTCGGATGGCTCTAGCAAATTATATTTCGAAAGTTTTCATGAAATTTGGAATTAAACAGAAAATAGCAGTGGTTGCTATTCGAGATTCCTCGGGAACTCTAGGTACAGCAGTTGCTGCAGGATTTATGATGATTATAATTCAAAATACAATCTCCTCAGAACAAGCAAAATTTCCATCCATGATTGAAGAAGTTGTTCTACCCATAACTGAGTTAATCTTCTACTTCGCTCTAGTGATTTGGGCCTTCCGTTTAGTTCCTGCTATCTATGCTATTGTTGATCGATTTGATGGTGACGGAGAAATGGAAGGGACGACCAAGACATTGATTTCTGCTCTTGAAAGCATCATGCGATTCTTCATCGTAGCCTTCGGAGCAGTATTGATTGCAGGTTCATTGGGATTCGATCTTAGTGCTATTCTTGCAGGCCTAGGAATTAGTGGAATTGCTCTTGCATTAGCTGCAAAAGATTCTGTTTCTAATATGTTTGGAGCAATTACAGTTCTACTTGATAGACCATTCAAAGTTGGTGATTGGGTAGTAATTGGGAGTAGTGAAGGAGAAGTAATAGAGATTAACTTTAGAACCACACAGATTAGAACTTCAATTGATTCAGTGGTTACATTTCCAAATGCAAATTTAGTAAATACACCGATTGAAAACTACGGACTTAGGCGATGGAGAAGATACCAACCTGTACTACATCTTGATCTTGATAGTAATCCAGATTCGGTTGAAAAATTCTGTAATGATGTATTCGAAATGATTCAATCTAATGAAAAAACTACCAGGAAAGATGCATCTTCAGTTCAAGTTCAATCCCTTGGGCCTCAAGCGATTGATATTGCCTGTAACCTGTATTGGGATACATCTTCTGCAACTGAAGAAAAGGAATTGAAACAAAGTTTCCTGCTAGATGTTATGAGAATTGCAAAACAATTAGAGTTGCATTTCTTTGAACCCAGACTAAGACTTCAAGAGTGAGGTGAAATTTTGCCACTAATGGTACTTCTTAGACACGGACAATCAGTTTGGAATGCTGAAAATAAATTCACAGGATGGATTGATGTCAATCTTTCAAAAAAAGGTGAAGAAGAAGCAATTTCAGCGGGAAAAATACTTTCAAAAATAAAATTTGATGTTGTTCACACTAGTGAATTAATTCGCGCGCAAAGAACTGCAGAAATCGTAATGAGGCATAATACGGCCTCAGAAAATCCGCCAACTCGTCACGATCAAAGATTGAATGAACGTCATTATGGTTCATTGCAAGGATTGAACAAAGACGAAACGCGAGAAAAATTTGGTGCAGATCAAGTTCACATTTGGCGTAGATCTTTTGATGTGCCTCCTCCAGATGGAGAAAGTCTCAAAATGTGTGCTGAAAGAACTCTTCCATATCTCACTGAAGAAATTGAACCAGATCTTAATTCAGGAAAAAATGTGCTAGTAGCAGCACATGGAAATTCTCTAAGAAGTATTGTTATGTCCATTGAAAATCTGAGTCCGGAAGAGATTTTATCTGTGGAAATTCCAACAGGATCTCCCATTCATTATGAATATGAAAATGGGAAATATTCGAGAATCAATTAGATTCATCAATTGGCTTCCTGAAACTCTTGAAAAATCGAAATAACAACCGCGAGAAAATCATTGAAGCAATTAGAAAAAGTGCTGAAACCCACCATGGATTTTCTGTTTCAGTTGCTAAAAACCAAGTTACTGCTAATATTCCTGCCCCATAAAATGCTCGAAAAATTGAGAAAAATAGAAAGGATTTGAACAACGGATTCTCGGTTACCTTAGAGAACCAACTACTTTCCATGAAAATCCGAAGTCAACCCACTGAAAAATAATGTCGTTCAATTGGAAGATTCATGTTTGATAGCCTTCCGTGTAGGTTCAATGGACATCGTTCTTGTGCTGTCATTTTTATTTTTCATGACTATCTTTGCAGGTGTGGGTCTAGCTTCGATATTTGTAAAAGAGGATACGACTGACGATTATCTAGTCGCTGGAAGAGGGATGCATCCTGCTCTTGCTGCACTATCGGCAGTAAGTACATGGAACTCCGGCTATATGTTCATCGGATTCGTCGGTTTTACTTACATGATGGGTTACTCCGTAATTTGGCTAGGTATTGTATCAACCATAGGGCAAGTTCTTGCATGGGCTTGGTTGTACAAATTCATTCAAGAAGAGGGTGAACAAAGAGGAGTTCGATCTTTATCCTCTCTAGTTGCCGAAAAGGCGGGCGCACCAGAAGCGAAGTTAGCAGCTGTACTCTCTGTCTTCTTCCTCTGTATCTATGCTGGGGCCCAACTTACAGCAGGTGGAAAGGCCTTACTTGTGATGATGGGTTGGTCAGAGGCGATAGGAATTCTGATTGGTTTCGTACTAGTAGTCGCTTATTGCTATGCAGGAGGAATCAGAGCATCGATTTGGACAGATGCAGTGCAATCCTGTGTAATGATTCTAGGATCAATTATTCTCTGTTGGGTCGCACTCGGAGAAGTTGGTGGAATCAGTAGCATGCATGATAGTTTGAACTCACAAGATGCTGCTCTGACAAACTTCCTACCTCCTGACCTTAGGTTTGGTTTCTCAATGTGGATGTTTGCGTTCTTGTTAGGAGGACTTGGGGTTGCAGGACAACCACAAGTGGTCTCCAGAGTGATGACTCTTGGTTCTGATAGTGACCGTAAACAGGCGATGATCTGGTTCTTCGTCTGGCAAACCCCATTCATTCTATTGATGGTAATTGCCGGATTTGCGAGTCGAGTCTTATTCTCAGAAGTTAGTTTCGATGAAGAATTGGCTCTTCCGACATTGGCCATGGAAACAATGCCAGCATTTGGGGTTGGAATGATTCTTGCATCAATCTTTGCTGCAACCATGTCTACCGCTGACAGTCAAGTTCTGGCTTGTACGGCTGCAATCACAGATGATATCAAACCTGAATGGAGAAACGAACACAAGACAACAAAAATGGTGACTATTGCTGTTGCAGTCATTGCAACACTAATCTCCATTGGAGGACTATACATTCCTGGTGGTGACTCTGTTTTCGCTCTTGTGGTACTCGCTGTGTATGGGCTAGGTGGTATCTTTGTTCCGTTACTAATTATCCGCTGGATGGGATATAAGCCGGATTCATTCCATTCTCTAGTGATGATGAGTGCTGCCTTCATCGGTGTCATCCTATGGATTATTTTGGGACTACATGGTAGCGATGGAATATTCCCTTCGTTACCAGGAATGGGGGCAGCATTAATCGCTCACTTCATCATGAACCAAGTTAGAAGTCCCGATATCTCTCCTCTTGGTCGCTACTCTCTCCCTGATGGACGGACTGTTGGGGTTGCTGCAATTGTATTATTAGTCCCATTTAGTGCAGGAGAAGTAGCATACTTTTTCGGAAAACCAGATTCAACTTCTATGGGAGGTCTTGGAAACTACACTGTTCTGATACAAGACAGAACGGTGTCACCTTTAGATGAAGTACAATATTTGTCCGATGGAGAAACACTAGAAATATTCTACACTTTTGATATCGAAGTTCCTGAAGGATTCCAAGTAGTGAGTTTTTCCTTGTGGTGGTTATATGATGAGACTGATGAGACAACTAATCCGAATGGCCCTGTAGAGCAAGCGTCATGTTTGATAGATCCAGGAGATAATGCAATTGACTCAACAGATGGAGAATTGAACCATGGCGATTTCATAGGAACAGATCTGGGTGTTGATTATGGTATTGGATGGGTATTCCAGGAGTTTGCGAATTGGTCGGATTATGAAGAATGGGATGCAGATTGGGATGAAGAAAATGAAACATGGATCTACAATTTAACTAATATAACTGAGAAGGAGATTCATGAAAATTTCAATGCGAACGGAGAACACCTTGGCAACTACTCTATGTCTATTCGCTTAGATGTAGAGACGGGAGGAAACTCAGGATGCCCCCATAGTGACGATGGTGAAGAAATTAATTATTTAATTGAAGTTGAAATGTTAAAATACGAAATTTTTCCTACTGAGGAAGTATTTCCAACAACAGAATAATCAGTAAGGTGGAGGAGCTAAATTCCTGTAAAATTGACGAAGTATAGGAATTGGAAGGACACAAAGTATCAATGGAAATGAATCCTCCCAAGAGAGAAGTCCAGTCAATCCTGAATAAATACCTAAACCTGCCACTACTAAACAGGATAAAGCACCTGCTGCAACAGTTCTTGCCCTGAACATTCCTGCCTGAATACTACTAACATGAGAAAGAAACCATAAGGTCCTAGGATGAATTTCTTTGCCAAATGCTTCAGAAAAAATCTGCTCTTCAAGAACTTGTTCATATTCCCAAATAGGAACTCCTCCTTTATGTGAATCCAAAGAATTAGAGGAAGACCAAGGAGGAGGTGCTGTAGAACACCATCCATCAAATAGACATCTTCGAAATTCTAAACTCATCCCTGAATCAATAACATGATCATTCAATTCTAATGAACGATAACCAGAGGCAAGGTCCCTTAATCCAGGAGCACGATCGAGCATTGGTAATATTGCACCATATATCCCAGATGCGGGATGAAGAAGGTGAACTTCTTGGAAATTTGGTTCACATGATGCATCATTTAGAACCACTATATTTTCTAAACTAAAATTTCGATGCGTAATACATCCTACTGTATCTTTTCCATGTGGTGCTCTCCAAAGAGTTCGAGATGAGGTTCTTTCTTCTAATGTCTTCAAACGGTCATTCCAAGGTTTTGCAAATCGAACTGAATTCGCAGATTCACTAACCAATGAATGAAATTCACCTAAAATTACACCACAAGATTCGACTAACATCCGAGATTCATCCAATCTGTCAGATTTTAGCAAATCAGTCAATACTTCATTAGCAGTAGGCCAAGAACTCAAATCTCTCCATAAAAGAAGAATGTCTCGCCCTTGCCAACGAACGCCTCCTTGGGCAACATAGGGATTATTGCCAATCAATTCTGCAATTCTACTAGCGTGTCCGTCATCATCAAATGGTAATATTTCCAACCTCCAAATTCCTTTCTTACCACTATCAATCTTAGCGATTGGACCTATTGGTCCTGAAGACCACTGCAGTGTCTTTGCATCTATTAGAGATTCTAAATTTCCCCATTTTCCTTCCATTTCAACCCATGATTGTAATTCTTCAACGTTTGGAAGACCCCCAGTTGGCCAAATCATGCTTAGAGTATCCCACGGAATTGGAACTTCAAATGAATCAAAACCAATGGGTGTCGACACATTTGAGGGTCTAATCTCAGCAGTGATGGCTGCATGGGGAAACCATGGCTCATCGAACACATCTGGGGTACTCATGAACGTCCGAATAGAACTCTTGGCTTGAGTCGACCGGTTGAGAGTCTATTCTCCGCAATGATTGAACGTTTGATTCATCTTTTCATCAATTATGGGAGAGAAGTTGCCGTTGGCCGTAGACCTTGATGGGACAGTAATCCTTTCAGATATGACAAAAATAAGTGCTAAGAAAATCATCCTAAGAAGGCCTTGGTATGTCTTTCTAATTCCACTCTTTGAATTAACAAAAGGAAGGCCTTACTGGAAAAAAAGAGTTGCTAATCTTGTATCTGTAAAACCAGAAGATCTTGAATACCATGAAGCATTCATTAATTGGTTGAAAGAAGAAAAAGAAAGTGGAAGAGAAATTATTCTAGCAACCGCATCACACATTGTTCAAGCTATACCTATTGCTGAACATGTAGGACTTTTTGATGATGTAATGGGGTCAGAAGGAAAACTGAATTTGGGGGGAAAATACAAAGCAAGGGCACTGGTTGAACGATATGGAATGAAAGGATTTGCATATTGTGGAAATTCTAAAGCTGATTTAGAAGTGTGGCCAGATGCAGGAGAAATAATTGTTGTAAATCCAAGTCGTGGAGTACTATCAGGGCTTCATCAAGACCCAGATATTCTATTTGAATGAGTTTCTATTCTCAGAGAGGAATCAAAGACAAGGTACTCATCCAACTAGGTAGGGGAGAGCATGGGTTGGCTAGGTCGTAGAATTGATTCTACAGCAAAATGGCTACTAAAATTCAGAATTATTCGGGGTCCTGCGAGTTGGTTGGCAAATTCTAGATTCGCTTGGAGTTTTGTTTCAAGAACCGATCGAGTGCGAGCAAATCGCCTGAGAGATAGAGTAATCCAAGGGCCGATTCCTCAACATGTATCCATCATTATGGATGGAAATAGAAGATTTGCAGAAAACGAGGGATTAGATACATCAATTGGTCATCGTTATGGAAAACAAAAATTGGAAGAAGTCATGGATTGGGTTTTGGAATTGGAAATCCCATACTTAACCGTCTATGCATTGAGTACAGAGAATGTGATTAATCGAACTGAAGATGAACTGGAAGTTCTTTTCAATCTCTATGTTGAAGGTCTTGAAGATCTATTGAAAAATGAACGAATTTTTTCTAATCAAGTAAAAGTGCAAGTCGCAGGACATAAGGAATTACTTCCAAAAAATGTAATTGATGCAATCGAAAATGCGGAAAAGGCAACAAGCAATCATACTGGTTGTGTATTCACAATTTGCTTGGCTTATGGTTCAAGAGAAGAAATCTTAGCTGCTGTTCGAAGCATTGCAGCAGATCATGCATCAGGAGAAGTTTCTATCGATGAAATTGATGAAATAATGATTTCAAAAAGACTCTACACTGGAGGATTACCTGATCCCGATTTGATTATTCGGACTTCTGGTGAAGAACGAATCTCTAATTTCCTACTCTGGCAGGCTGCCTACTCTGAACTCTATTTTACAGACGTTTTCTGGCCTTCATTCTCAAAAAATGATTTTCTTAATGCAATAGAATCTTATCAAAATAGAAAACGACGTTTTGGTGAATAAAATGGAAGAAATTTGTGGGGCTTGTGGAAACGACCCTTGGCCTAAGCCTTCACTTGCTGTAGATGCAGTAGTTACAAGAAAAAACGGAAATGAAGTTGAAGCACTATTGATTCGCAGAGGAAATCCCCCTTGGAAAGGACGGTGGGCATTTCCAGGTGGTTTTGTAGAATTAGGGGAAAATCCATCGGATGCGGTACTAAGAGAATTAATGGAAGAAACTGGGATAAAGGGAGAAATATCTGATGTTCTTACTGTTCGAGGGAATCCAAATAGAGATCCGCGAAAACATATCGTATCCATTTTTTATCGTGTAAATGTCGATACAAATGCAGTTCCTAAGGCTGGTGACGATGCTGCACATGCAGAATGGATTAATGTGGATGTAGCAAAGAAGGAAGGTATGGCGGGAGACCATAGTGAAGTTCTTCGATACCTATGATTCTTTGAATGGACCTAATTTCCCTTCAATTTCTAAACGAGTATTATAAATTGAAAGATTTCTATTGGTATTTTCTTCTTGCATTGAATTTATCCAAGCATCTACAATTTCATTAAAACCGTCTTTCTTCCTAGATTTCCATTGAAATAATTTCTTAGGGAATCTTTGATGAAGATTATCGAGAAAACCGCGTTCTGCTCTAGAAATCAACAAAGTTGGAACTCCATGAATCACTGCCTCCGAAGCCATCGTGGTAGAGCCCGTCAAAACTCCATCAAACATTGCAATTTGAATCGGTAATTCCCAAGCGCCATCTGTTGATTCTATAGCTGATTCTTTAGTATGAACAAAATGAACTTGTAAATTCTTAATCCATGCCTCATACAGAATCATTTCCGAATCATCATGAATTCCTCCTCCGACAATTGAGCGATGAAATACAACCGGAGCGTTAGAATTGGTAGAAATTCCTTCTCTAATTTGAGAAATTGCTTGATCCCTAGCAGATTTGCCAGCATCTATATCCAAATACACTTCAGGAAGAATTCCAGAATATCTCTCAACTCTCGAATCTGAAGAAAATCCCGAATAGATTTCATTATTCCATGATTTAGGAAGTAAAATTCTAGTCGCATATCGTTTTGCGATTCGATGTGCAATGTGATTGGATTCTGTATCACTAATGTACACTCTATCTGAAATTCCTACTTTCTTCGCAGAAATTAATTCTAGAGATGCCCCCTTGACGATTAACCGTTGAATAGTAGGGTGTGAACGAAGAAACGTTGTCACTTGTTTTATTCTCCTCCTTCCAATTTTAAATCGGTTTAATCTACTGATTTCATGGCCTACGGGCCGTTCAACCCACAAATGAGGTCGATGTGGTATTCTTCCTTCTCGGGTTCTAAACATGGATTGAACTTCTGATCTCGTAGTGAGAATAAGAATGTCATCAGAATGACCTCCTCGAATAAAAGGGCTAAATAATTGAAAATGTGCAGGATGATCGATTACCCAACAGGTAGGTATCGGGTCATCCATGAATATCCGAAGAAGGTCTATCGCATGAAGCGAACGCTCTTGTGGCGTCTATTCTGTGGGATAGGTATGAGCAAGGAAAGAATCGATATTGGTGGCAAGGTGTTTGGACCATATAGTCCAGGAGTTAAAGCAAACGGAGTCATTTGGCTAGCAGGTCAAATTTCTTTAGATTCTGGTGATACAACTGGAGAACAAACACTTGGATGTCTAACCAAAATTGATGCTCTTCTAAAAGCAGCAGGAGCATCAAAACATGATGTATGCTTCGCACAAGTACTTCTTGCAGATATCGACGATTTTGCAGAAATGAATGAAATATATGGAAACTGGTTAGAAGGGGTGGAAATCCCTCCTGCAAGAGCGGCCTTTGAAGCAGCTAATCTACCAAAGGGTGCAAAAGTGGAAATCGTAATTCAGGCAATTGCTCCAGAGTGATATAATGCCCGGCAGCCCTTATATTGAAAATCCAAGCAATCTTCTTACTTGGAAGAAGGTACTTCCTTGGATTATTTTGATTCCTTGTGTTTCTATCGGAACTGGATTTCTAGCATTCGAATCCGAGGGTGCAATTATTGGTGGAACATGTGCAATGTTTCTACTCTGGATTCTTTCACGTAAATTTAGCCACAAGTGATAGAAAGAGGAGGGTTAAGCGTGATTCATGGCGGAGTGGGCTTTGCACTGCTTCAAAGCATATGATATCAGGGGAATCGCATATGATGAACTTGATGAAGAATTTGCTGATAGACTAGGAAAATCACTTGGAACATTTCTAGGTGCTTCCAACATTGCTGTAGGAAGAGATATCCGAGAATCGTCACCTTCTCTTCATGCAGCATTTGTATCTGGATTAACCCAATCTGGTGTAAATGTTCATGACCTTGGAATTTGTACTACAGGTTCTCTTTATCATGCAACTTCAATCTTAGATGTAGAGGGGGGAGTAATGATTACTGCAAGTCATAATCCTCCTGAATATAACGGTTTCAAAATGTGTAGAGGTACTGCGGCAATGGCGGGGAAAGAAATTCAAGACCTCAGAGAAATGTTCGA
Organism: Methanobacteriota archaeon; assembly: GCA_002708695.1. Taxonomy (GTDB): domain Archaea; phylum Thermoplasmatota; class Poseidoniia; order Poseidoniales; family Thalassarchaeaceae; genus MGIIb-N2. Next base: position 43,645 of record PAOZ01000005.1, read on the forward strand.
AAAAGGAGAATTTGTTAGTCCTGAAAACATAGGTGATCATATAATTCTAGAAGATTTTGTAGATAGACACCTTGAATCAGTAATGACTGCAACAGGAACTATTGCACGTCCTGTAAACGTGGTTATCGATGCTGCTAATGCTGTTCCTGGACCTTTTTTGGTAGCCATGTCTGAAAAATTAGGAACTACTGGAATCTCAATTCACTGTGAATGGGATAATACATTTCCCAATCATCCTCCTGATCCAACTCGGCCAAAAAATATGATTGATTTGAGCAACGCGGTAAAATCAACAAATGCTGAATTTGGACTAGGAGTCGATGGTGACGGTGATAGAATTGGAGTTGTTGACGAACAAGGGCGCTTTATTCATCCAGACCGTTTACTAGCAGTCTTTGCTGCTGATATTTTAAGTCGAATACCAAATGATTCTCCTGCTGAAGCTAGAACGGTAATTCATGATGTGAAATGCAGTATGGCACTTGAACATACAATTCGTGCAAACGGAGGTATCCCCCATATGATGAGAACTGGACATTCATTCCTCAAACAAGCATTGAGAGAAATGCCAGAATGTCCTCTAGCTGGTGAAATGTCAGGTCATTTCTTCTTTAATGATAGATGGAATGGATTCGATGATGCCCTCTATGGTTTCGCTAGATTGGTTGAACTTGTGGCTAGACGTCTTCCTAATGGAGAGCCATTCTCAAGCTTATTCGATGAAATCCCAGACTTCCCTTCAACTGGTGAAGCAAAAGTTCCTCTCAAAGGAGAACGTGAAGAAATCATGTCATCTGTAAAGAATTCATTTACAGATTTGGAAGTAAATCATGCCGATGGAGTTCGGGTACGATATGATGGAATTCTGGGAATTAAATCGGGGTGGTTCCTTTGTCGGCCTTCAAATACAGAGCCGATTCTTGTCATGAGAGCAGAAGCAGATTCCAATGAAGGGTTAGATGCAATACAAAATGACGTAGAAAATAGAATTGGTAAAGTCATTGATTTATCAAAATTCCATGAAGCATAGAATGGATGGTAGAACATGGAATTAACAATGGCTGGAGCATACTTAGGCATGGTTATGGTTTTGTTTGCATTTGTCACTGAAACCAGAGGATTGATTTCAAGTCGATCTGTTTCTTATCTTTCACTCATGGGAATTGGTGAAATTCTTCTTACAGTTAGAGCTTCGGTCACTGGTGAATGGCCATTCGCAGTATTGGGGGCAATTTGGGCAATCTTTGCAATATGGTCAATTTTCAAACCACCTAAAAATCAAAACTAGAAATAAATGAATAATCCGATTCGCTTAATTTCATCAATTTATTGGTTGCATTATTGCCACTGTAGCTTAGTTGGTAGAGCATCTGATTCGTAATCAGAAGGTCAGGAGTTCAAATCTCCTCTGTGGCTCCATAAATCTCTGCAGATATTCTCAGAGAATCAATGACCGGCATGGTATCTCCTGCCAACATTGTCAAACAAGCTCCTCCTCCTGTACTGTTGTGATTTACTCTGTGTGTAACTTTTCTCTGTGAAACCAAAGCACTAGTGTGTCCACCACCGATTATTGAAAATGCATCTGATTCACAAATCATGTTGAGAATCTCTATCGTACCAAATGCAAATTGTTCCTTCTCAAAAAATGAGGCTGGGCCGTTCCATAAGATACAGCCGGCGTTTCTTATCTCCTTGTATACTGATTGCAGACTTGAAATTCCAATATCATAAATGGGATAATCAGTAGGTAATTCATCTAATGAAATTGCAACTCTTCTTTCTTCGACTTCAATAGCTAAATCCTGTGGTAATATCAGTCTATCACCAAAGGTATTGAGACATTTTTTTGCATCATCGAAAGTAGATTCAAACGAATCTCCAAGAGATGTTCGAATAAAATTTTCATTCCCATCGCCAATTAAATGCCCAGCCGCCCATAACATCAGATTTCCGACTACTCCTACTGGAACAACGGTGTCTGCTACATCTCGATTCAGCAAATTTAGAGCAATACGAAGTGAATCATCACATTTTGCTCCCCCCAGTATTGCCACGTAAGGTTTGGGTGGATTGTCAATTGCAGTTGTCAATGCATCTATTTCAGAGGCCATCAATACTCCCGCATAACATGGTAGAGATTTAGCGAACCCTGAAAGCGTAGGAGAGTTTCTATGAGCAGCAGCAAATGCATCATTTACATATGCATCAGCAACCGACGATAACTTCTGAACAATTATCGATTCATTTAACTCGTCAATGGATGCATTTTTGAGATCATTTTCTTCTGACCATCCTCGAACATTATCAAGTAAAATCATCTCACCTTGTTTCATATTTTTGATTGCTTCAATGGCAATTTCTCCGCATACATCTGGAACAAAAGTAATATTTCGTCCAAGTAATCTGCTCAATAAATCAGCATGTGCAGACATATCAGTGAAATCGGATTTCCCTGGACGGCTCTGATGAGCAAGTAAGACTATTTTCGACGCTGCTAGGTGACGCAATGTTGGAAGTATCGCACGAAGACGGCTATCATCTAGGAAGGTTTTCGTCTCAGGATGAAGAGGAGAATTAATGTCCACTCGCACGAGAACGGTACGTCCGGAAAGACGCGCGTTATCGAGCGTCAAGACGCTCTTCATGGTGGTCCGACTGCGCCCGTGTACATATTGCCTTTCATCGATAATTCAGTCATAATTAGAGGAGAACTCCTTTGGCTCTCCTACCTAAGGGAGTCCCAATGTGGGACACAGATGGGCTGACCGGTCCAGAAGGTGAAGATTGGAGAGTTCCTGTAGCTGAATTAGAAAAAAGACAGAAAAATCTGTCAATATCACTATCGAATAATAACATAAAATCTGCATGGATAAATGATCCTGTAGATTTGTACTGGTTAGCAGGTAATCGACAAAACGGAGGACTTCATATTTCAGCGGAAGGAGAGGTGACACAATATGTTAGATCTTCTTTAGAACGAGCAAAATTTGAATCTGGAGGTAATGATTCTCCACATGAAATCAAAACTCATCCTCGGATGGCGAACTTGAAAGATGAGATTGGAGATTCTCCAGCACTACAATTAGGCCGAATGACTGCAAATGATGCTTCATTTCTACAATCTAAACTTGGAGGAGAAGGAGAAGATTGCACTGCCATCCTATGGAAATTAAGAGAAACAAAATCGTCATGGGAAATAGACCAAATGAAAGAATGTGGAAAAATACAGAAACAGATGTTTGAGGCGCTAAATTCTACAGGAATGGATGCTGGAGAAGGGATTACTGAATTAGAACTTGCAGCTGTTGCAGATAGTGTCAGCAGATCTGCCGGTTTTGGAGGAATGGTAAGAATGCGAAAATGGCCAATGGATTGTGATCGTGTAGTGATTGCAAGTGGTTCATCCGGAGCGATTCCTTCATACTTTGATAGTGCAATAGGTGGGTCTGGAGCAAATCCACTAGCTTCCCTAGGTGCAGGACACAAGAAAATAAGAAAGGGGGAACCGATTTTGGTTGATATTGTACATGTTCATCGAGGATATATTACAGATATGACTCGAATGTTTAGTATTGGAAAGCCCGAAAAAATCTGGATTGAACGATTAGAACAAATGGAAGAGATTGCTAAGGAAGTTAGAAATTCACTAGCAAAGGGAGATAACTGCTCAAAGGCTTGGGAAATAGGATATTCGATATCTGAAGGTATGGGATTTGAAAACCACCTCATGGGAATGCCGCCAGAACAATCTCGATTCTTAGGCCATAGTATCGGATTGGAACTCGATGAAACACCTGTAGTTGCATCTGGATTCGATTCAGAACTTCATGTTGGTGGAACTATGGCTATTGAACCAAAGGTGATTTTTCCTGAAGGTGCGGTTGGAATTGAAGACTGCTGGTATAGAGATGAAAATGGACTTCAATGTCTTTCTAGTGGTAGTTCATTTCCTAGTTGGACTGAATGGTAGAAAGACGAGCCTTGAAATGCTTCGTAGAAAAACAGAGGTTATGGCCAAACCATGGGCAACCTCTCACATCTCATCCGTAGCAAGCGGATTGGGCATAGAACTTCGAATTTCAGGAGATGTCAAAAATCAAATTGTAGAAATTTTAGAGCATCAATTAAAAATAATCACAAAAGAAATGGAGAATAAAACTCTAGAAAGTGATCCAGAACGAAAAACATTGGATGATCCAAATAGGATGAGGCTTGGATTTAGTAGAACTAGAGGAATGATGGTTAACAATATCTCCAAAGTTGATTCTGTTGGAGCAGCTGCAGTTGTTTCAGCCAATGAACAATTGGAAAATTACCTACTTCGACTTCTTAGATTATCTTCTGATGCAGCAGCAATTGAAAGAGTTGGAACAATCAAACCAAGACATTTGGAGAAAGCATTAGAACGAATTGGCGGAGGAGTTGAAAGACAAACTGATAATTCAAATGTAGAAATTGAAGAAGACCCAATTGAAGATGCGATGGGAGATATTTCGGGAGAAATCTTGACGCCGACAATGCTTCGAAATATGGCAAGGAAATTTGCTGGAAAACCTCTAGATAATGATGCCTTAGAAGAACTACTTCTTCTGTATTATGATCATGCTTCAAACATTCAACATGATTTACAGGACAACTTGGCAAATGCTAGTCATATAATTAGAATGCTTGAGCGCTTTCAAAGTCTTAGTATGCTTGGATGGATGAAAAGAATGCTTAGAGAAGCCGGCGAACGAGCAAATAGAGCACAATCAAAAACTGTCACATTAGCACATATTGTAGAAGTAGACCCTTGGGATTGATTTTGTAATCAACCGGAAACTAGTGGCAATTCAAAGAAAATTAGTTTCACTAGTTCAAAAATGGAAAGCCCCTCCTGGAGTCCCGCTTCAAGAATTACTCATTCTCATCAATTAGCCATCTCTTTCGATGTCTTTCTTCTACTTCATCTAATTTCGTTCTTACTCGATTAAATAACCAAATAGCAACTAACCCTAGTATTACTAGATTGATAATGAGTAATACAATAGTAAGCAAATCCATAAAATCACATCATGAAAGACGGATACGAATCATAGGACTCGGCATTAATTTTCACCGATCTTCCCAACGAGTCCATCGGCCGGTTTGTTTATTGAAATACAAACCAGCTTTCTTCATCCATTTGTTGAATTTTGTTGCACCCGCTCCAGTACTAATAATGAAATCCTCACGGTGTTCCTGAGCCTGAATGTAATTATGAACTGCAAGTGTTTGATCAATCCATTCATCAATACTCATGAGGCCACCAGTTATTGCACTCTCTTCAACGGCCGCTTCTGCTGCTTCAGCGCTGGCTCCTGTTGCCTCTAAATCGGCTCGAAGCATATCAGCAACAGTAGGAGATTTTGCTTCCTTTGGAGGTTCGAAAACCGGCAATCGAGGAGGGGTGTCGGATGAAACTGTAATTCGTGATTCTGCCAATGTTTTCTCCACTACTTTTGCCATTGGGGCCATAAATTCATGACCACATTCCCAACAAATAAAAGAAAAATTTTCCATATCATCTAAATTTCTGCTACTTCCTGCGGGTTCAATTTCATCATCACATTCCGGACAAGCATGTAATGTAATTCTAGGAACGATTTTTCTTCTGAAATCAACAATATCTTGAGGCGTGCCCACTAATTCTAACATCTCGTGATCTCTAGCAGCTTCTAATCCTCGAGTTTCTAATTGATCTCGCATCTTACTTCTTTGTTCATCCTTAGTCTCATTATCGTGGTTAGTCTCAATTTTTACAATCAATTCAATGGTCTTACCCAAACGATTCATGATTACTTTCTGAGCTCTAAATTCTTCTAATCTAGCAACTCGTAAACGTTCTCTATTTTCATTAATTTCAGCAATAACATCTTTTTGTTGACGCTTAAATCGCTGTTCATCAATGCGATCCATTTCCTTCTTTTCAGAAAGTACCTCTGCTAGGAAACGCTGTTTACCCGATTCTCTAGGACCTGACTGTATGGCTCCCAAAACACTACTAGCAATTTCTGGTTTGAGACCATAATTTTGTTCCAATTGATCTTGAGAGAGTTTCTTAATTTCACCTATCTTTAAACCAGCATCAGCAAGTATCTCAGCCGTCGATTCATCTATTCCTCTACGGAGTAAAGCAAGATATGTGTCCTTCTTGGCCATTGAATCCCCTCCCTATCTCTCTTGCAATCGACCTATTTTGAACCCATCTGGACCGACCTAGGGCCGCGTGCAGGCTGTGCGAGAACGGTGTCCGCTATCAACCCGACGCGAAAATCACTCAAAATCCGCATCAAATTGCTCTAATTCATCGATTAGTTGAATCCATGCTTGAGAAGATATTTCATCAGGACGGGCATCAAAATCCATAGGAGGATTTTCTTCCAAAGAACGAATTGCTGATTTCCATTTTGATTTATACCAACCTTGAACCCTTTGAATTCTCTTTGGTACCTCTTTCAAACGACTTCTGACCTTTCTTCTACGATGTTCAAAAACGTGACGAACAACAATACGGTGTAATTTACGATTGAAATCGTCTGGTGGCGCATCAATCCTAGGCGTTAATCGAACCAAACGAGAATGGACCTTTGGTGATGGGACAAAACAATGAGGAGGCACTACCGATCCAAGAGTGACGTCCCAATCCAATCCTGTCGTCAAACCAAGGGATCCGATTGAATCAGGGCCACCTTGCATTGATAGTTTTTCAGCAAATTCTAGTTGAACAAGTAAAACGATACATCGAGGTCTTTCGCTTTTTGATAACCTACTAATTTTTTCAATCAAAGGACTAGAAATTTGATATGGAATATTTGCAACAATATGAGAAGATTTTGGCCAATTAACCTTCAATGCGTCTCCATGTTGGATGGAAAATTTCCCATCAAGAATTTCTTCTTTGAAATTTCGTTCAAGATGTTTGACCGCTTCTTCCTCTATTTCAATTCCGCTAACTTTCGTTCCCGTCCGAAGAAGATGTAAAGTTAAGCATCCAGGACCTGGCCCGATTTCGATAACATGTGAACCTTCTACAAGAGGTTCATTTGCATCAGTACACAAAGAAATTGCTTCATTTAGAACAGACTCATCATGAAGAAAATGTTGACCTAATGAATGAACTGCTGAACGATGATCTAACAATAAATCAATCAAAAGGCGAGCGTCGACTTCTTTCATTTGATTGTTCACCTAGCTCGAACAAGCATTGAAACTATGCTCGGAAGCATTCCTGGATCTCTGAGTTCTTCATCAAGTCGATTAGCAAGATATGCAGCAGCATCAATTCCACAATCTTCTGAAACTGATGAGAAATCTTTCCATCCTGAACCTCGCTTTCGGACCATTTCTTGTGCAGTTGAAGGTCCAATACCAGGCAATAACTGGAAAGTGTGCATTTTCCTATTTATTGGCCCTCCTCTGTTGTAAAATACTAGAAAAACATCTGGATTTGCAAGAATAATTTCGTTAATCACTGAAGAAAGATCAGATTGCACTGATCCTGAAAGATCTCGATAACGCAACATACCAACAATTCCATCACCATCGTTTACAACAATTCGTTCGCCATTTTGTCCGCCCCTATATCTGATTAGATATAGGCCTCGTTCCGTAATTGCATGCGAAACACCAGGTGAAACACTTTGAGGTTCAGAATCCAATATTCGAATTGTCCAAGTGCCTGAAAAATCTGGAGTTGATTCGGACGGTTGCATGCTCTTCGTGCCTCCAGCAGTGTTTCTAAAGATGTGTCTTTTGGTTCTGATACTCTATGTAATCTGCTTTACATGGGTGATAATCTGATCAATTTCGCCCTCTGAAATTTGAATACGATATGGAGCAAGAATAACACGAATCTGAGCTGGTGAATCAGGACGTATCTCAGCCATTTTTGAACGAAGAAGATTGTTGTCTGAAATACAATCAACATCAGAGAGTGCTTCGAATAATTGGGTGAAAATTTCAGATGTAGAAGCTTTCTCTCCACGATTATTGCTTGCAGCCCATTCTGCATGCTCCATGGCCTTCTGTTGCTCTTGAGATTGCTCTTCACGAGCATCGTTGGCCTTCTGTAGAAGATCACGAACTGTGGAAAAATCGACGTACTTCTTTTCTGACATGTTATCACTCCGCTGGACGTAGGTGTTCTGGACGCGCAATTACCGTTTTCTTCTTGTTCTTATCTGTAAAAGAAACAACATATGCCCGTCCTTGTTTTGATTGAATAACTCCGGTCATACCCTGAAATCGACGGTGTGGCATTCCTTTTTGCTGACCTCCATCTAAAACGATAGAGACTAAATCACCCTCCGAATAATTGTGCATGATTCTACCAATATTTACACGACCCCGCTCTGTCTTTGAGCGCTTTAGAATACTGCGAGTACCTTGTCTGGTGCCGTGTGTTCTACGCATGGCTATGCCTCCTTGGGGTTCGGTCCACCTACGCTTCATTATTAAGTTCGTCGCAGTAGTAAATTGATCCCCATTCTAATCACTCTGCATGAATTTCGATAACATCTAACCACAGTACAGAACATTCTGCACCAATTACTTCTGCTACAGAAGGTGAGGTTCGACCCTCATCCGAATGTACCAGTTCTTTCACATATGTCCCTGATTGGCATCGAACATCAAATTGAATCTCATTATCTTCAATAACAACGTTTTCAACAGAAATAACCTGTCTTTTTCTAACTAAATCAGATCGACGATGAGCAACTCGTTTGGGTGTTCTTTGCTCAAGAATCACTCCTGAAAGATTTAGAATTTGAGTTTCTGCATCTTCTGATACTTCTCCTTCGACTTCAAATCGTATTCTATACGTTTTTTCAGCCTTTGTCTCCTTAATTCGGGATACTTCAGACCGATTGGATGGTCTTAAGGATTCAACTTCGATTTTTTCGACACCTTCTTTGTTGATTTTTCCTACAATTTCTTCGAGGTCTATTGTACGAATTTGCGGTTTCTTAATTTCAACAACAAATGGTCTACCCCTACCTAAACAACGAACATCAATATCTTCTCTTCCCATCCCATGAAAACTAGTGTCCTCTGCAGATAATGCTTCACGTATTGGCTCTCCAATTAAATCCTGAATAGAATCAAGATATTGTAATCCCGTTCCATTACAAGATTCACATCCACCATCACGTCCTTTGCAAGACCTGCATGGCCAACGTGTTTGGGGTACATCCTTAGCTAATTTTCTATAACGCCCATAGTAGAATATTGGGCGGATTTCTGCCTTGACACGTAATGTCAAAGAATCAACTAAAATCATTACATCTGGTAATTCTTTTACCATTTGTACATTTTCTAATTCCTTCTTAAGCGCATATTCTACAGCAGCAGCAAACGAAGATTTCAATGGACTGGCCCCTCTAGCGCCAAATTTCTTTCGAAGAATATCTTCTTCCTCAATCAATTCTTTACTAATATGGTACCCCATTTGTATTGTTGAAAATTCAACTTCACCAATCTCTCTTATTATCCGTATGACGATATTGTCTACATCCTCAAATAAATCCTCACAAAAAGGACAATAATTTTCCGTATTCTCTACGATGGTTGGATCTTGTGCGACTGCATCTGCTCTTATTCTAAAACCATGATCAAATGCAGACGCTCCATCTGGATTTAATCGACCTCCAATTCGAGCAAGGCAATAATTACAACAACCTAATCGAATTACATGACGAATACCTTTGGGAGCAGGACAAGGAGGAGCATCTAAATCTCTTAATGATGGAATCTCGTCCTCATACATGTCTTCATCATCAAGATGGTCTTCTTCTTCTAATTCAGATTCTACTGGGACTAAATCATCCCATGGATCAACGGCTCCGCCATATCCTGCAGTGGCATATGACATCCATTCATCTTGATCTTCGTCAACCATTTTATCGCCTCCTTGGGAGGAATACTCTCACCATGGATTAACATGAGGGGGAGGGAAGACATTTTTGAGGTTGTTGTTGAAATTAATCAAGCATACCATTAGCAATTGCAGTGAGATGTTTGAATGACCATAGGCCACTCGAGCATCCACTAGTCCATACAAAACGAACTGCATATCTACCAACTGGTTCAGCTTTTGGCATTTCAACTCTCAATCTCTTAACATCTTCTTCAATTGCTAATCTTCGATGAGGATCTTCCCATCTTGGACTGCAATTTGCACAAGGACATCTAGAGCGCAGAACATGGTATGGTACTTCTATTACATCATCATCCTGAAAGGTGAGAATTATCGATTCATCCTTTCTTTCTATTTGACGAAGAATGTCTGCCATTGTTACACTCCAGTAGTCACTCGGATTCCAAACCTTCGATTGATGGTTTCTCAAAAGATGAAACAATTCTCAATGCTGCAGGAGTGAGAATAAGAGATGCTATCAATGAAAGACCAATCATTAATGCACTAAATAATCCAAAAGAACTGAAGAAACCCATAGAAGAACGTGATATCACAATAAAGCCAGTAATATCACTCAGTGCAGAACCAACCAATGCCACACCACTGGCTGCACCCACTACTGATAGTGCAGGTAAAACATCCAAACCTCGAGATCGTTCTTCTCGGAATCGTTCGACTACATGTATGACATAATCAATCCCTACACCCAATGAAATTGCAGCAATTGCCACCGTAACCATATTCAAACCATAACCGAATGCTGCAATTGTTCCATATAACCAAACTACTACAATCAAAATTGGGAACGTAGTGATTGCTGCAAGACTAAGAGCGCGTTCTCCCCACCTAAGCAATAAATAAAACATGAAAATGAAAGAAAGAAAACTAACCACTATACCATATGATGTGAAAAAGAGTAAACTAACAAATGAGCTTGCAATAATTGCACGAGATTCGAAACCTTGTCGACGTACAAATTTCAATTTCTTTGGATCTTCTCTAAATCCCCACCATAATATTACTACACAAAATAGAACACCCAATGACAATGACCCTTGTAATTCTGATTGCATTCGAGAAGCTTGAATATATCTTGTAATCGGTGATCCAGTCTCAATTGTCCAAGTTACAGGATAACTCTCATTTGCAGATGAGCGGTCACTTCTTTCAGAAAGTTCGGTATATGACAAATTCTGAAACGGAGACATGTCGAGTTTTAATTCAGCAATGGCAAGTTCAACTTTTTCAAATTGTTCAGGTTGACGGAGGCCGAATCTCATAGCCATTCGATCAAAAGTTGCATTTTCTCCATCTTCATTCAACCATGGACGATTTGGATCTAAAGGGGATGCTGGTTGAATGAAATTTGAGATAATGGTAGATGGAATCATAGGATAACCTCCACTTTCTGGAATTCCATAAAGGAACATATGGCCAAAGAAATAAGTGATACACCCTCTTTTATCAAAATCGATAAACAAAGCTACGCTTCCCCTATATGGGCAATTTACTCCATTATCTGGAAGACTAGAATTCCAACCTGTTTCTTCAAACGGGCTACTGTTGTACCATAGGGCAAATTGAGCATATTCAAGAAGTTCATCAATTGCAATAAGTTCTACAGCACCAGATGGATCTCTAGCAAATCTATCTGGATCATTTTCTCCTAATTGATTCATATTAAATCGCAATTGCCTAACAGCAAACAATACATCTGGATGAGATACGTCTCCTTCAACAAGTATTTCAGCTGGCTCTCCTTCCTCTGCAAATCGTTCATTCACTAAGAAAACACCAGCAGCAAAATCGGATTCATCATCGAGAAAATCTTCTACTTTGAAATCGCCCTTCAATCCTAACATTGCAGGTGTTGCAATCGATGTTAATAGAAGCATTACCAATGCAATCAGTGGAGCCCATGCTCCTGAAAAACGAGCTGTTGAAGCAAGCCATGATGTGGGAACTAATCTGATTAAACCTTCAGGTTCTTCTTCCAATTTTCCTTTTGATTCTAACCAATTATCAACATCATATCGAAGAAGAGGAACCCATAATCCTGTCAAAATAAATGCTGAAAGAACTCCGAGGCCTGCTTCTATTCCGAAAGAACGTAAGGCAGGAATATCTGAAAATAGATTCGCCATAAATGCGCCAATTGTTGTAAATGATGTTAGCATAATTGCTCTTCCAACTTTTGAAATCGCGATATGGGCTGAAGTTTCTGTTCCTTTACCAGAACGTCTTTCTTCCTTATATCGATGTAAAGCATGAAGACTGTCATCTATTCCGAGAGCAAGAATCAAAATCGGTAGAAGATTAGAAAATTGAGAACGTTGAATGATTTCAACGCCTGCCCAATCTCCAAGAATTATGCCCCATCCAATTGTCCCTTGCATCCATGTTAAACTCAAGACTAAACCGCTACCAACTATCAGAACATCGGTCCATCTTCGAAGACTAATCCAAAGTAAAACGGTAATGGCAATTCCCATTAATGCAATTAACCAAACACTAGAAAGGATTTCTCGATTGACTTCAACATTTGGTGATTCGCCTATTAGTAATGTATTCGTAAGACGATCCTCCAAACTAATTTCATCCTCAAGTGCAAGAAATAACCATTCAGTGGAACAAGGACTTCCTCCCGTTTCAACTTGTAATTTACATGTTTCAGAATTCAATGCAGGAGGTTCTGATTCAAAAGAAAGACCATTTGTAGCATAACCCCATTCTAATTCTGCATCTCCCCAAGCGAATGTCCAACCATCTTCAGTCATCGCCTCACGATCAAATTGAACTAGCATCCATGCTGAACTTGCGGACCATCGCCCAGGTTTCCATTCTGCTCCCTCCCATGAATCTCCTTGGAGTACACCATTTACTGGGCCAATGACCTGAGAATTGGGATCGGGCAAAAATGCTCGATCATTGGAAAGCCATCGAAGAAATGCGCCATCACTGTTATTTGCCATTCGATGAGCAGCAAGATCAATATGATCCTGTGTTACATTAGGATCATCGAATTCTAAACATTCCAAATTACCACAATCATGCCAATTTGTTTCTGGTGGAATATCTACAATGAAAATTCCTTGAGGTTCCTTACTAGGTTTAGTCAATAATGTCTCATTTTTCATAAATGATCGAAAATTATCAGGAAGTGACAAGACTCCATCTACAGGCGTTCCAGTAATTTCAGAAACTAAAGGACCTAGATTTTCCGCAATTTCATGATTTTTGACCCTGTCTGCTTTTCTGTCTAATTCCTGCAATACAGATAAATTCAGAATTCCGCCTCTTGGTTCCTCTACACCAGCATATAATCCAGAATACGGTTGTATCTGTTCCACTCCAACAGGTCCCGAATCATTTACTAGATTTGATTCACGAACAGAATAGATGTAACCCACCATAAGCCCATTGCCTGAAAAATCTTGTTGAATGACTCTACTTGCGGTTAATTCTGGGGATTCGAGATCATAAGATTCAATATCGGCAGGTGTTAGACTAATTGGCAATCCTGGTATCAATAACAAAGTCATTAACACCACAATAAGGTGAGACTTTTTCCTCTCCTCAAAGAGCAAATCCGCAAACTTCTGGAATCTACTCATACCCCTTTGTCAATGCTCCTATTGATGAAGTCTCGTTCCACTCTTAACGTTACAAACCCAAATCTCTCAAATTTTGTAGAGCTTTATTCATTTCAGCAGAAAGAGGACCCGGCTCGGATAAAACTAGTTCAATATCAAATGGAGACCCCCCTATTCCTTCTCCAGGAATACGGCGTCGATCGCCTGGTAAAGATCCTGCGTCAATTGAAAGCCGTATTTTTCGTCCAGTGGGTGTAGTGAGTTTCACTTCACCGCCTAGTAAAAAAGTAGTATACGGAACTGCAACAGTCTGAATTAATCGATTTGATTCCCAACGACGATCCTCTCCTGGATCAATTCGAACAATTAAAGTCAAATCTCCTGGAATTCCAGTTGGATGTTCATTTCCCATTTTTCTTAAACGTAATTTATGCCCTTGTTCAACTCCTTTAGGGATATTCACAGTAACTGTACTCTCTCTCCTTTCCACTCCACGTCCTCCACAAACTGCACACCGTAAACCACTATTCGAAGAACGACCTTCGCATCTTCTACATCGCCTTAATCTACTCAATTCAAATGGGATTTTACCGCCATTTTCTGCAATTTCTACATCAATATCAATACCCAATTCAATATCAATTCCTTTGGATTTTCTTGATTGGGAATTTGAAGGAAATTGTGTATTGCCCATCATTTGTCGAAGTATTTCTTCCATTCCTATTCCTCCAGAATCAAAGCCCATACTTCTGAATCGTTGTTGTTCATCATGTTGCTGCCTTTTTTCTGAGGTGCCAATTGAATCAAAAGCCGCCTGAATTGATTTGAAACGTTCTTCCGCAGCGGAATCTCCGGGGTTCCTATCTGGATGATATTTCCTAGCTAGACGACGATATGCTCTTTTGATTTCGGCATCAGATGCGCCGCTATCGATACCCAAGACCCTGTATGGATCCATGTCTGACATGGTAGACCCTATCCTCGATATGTTTTGAACCCGGTCATTGACCCCAAGAATAAAGGTCATTCTAAACCTACGCTAGTTTATGCAAGAACATATTGAATTCAACCCCTCTTACTCACTTCTAACCTTATCTTGTAATGCAGGAGAGGCAGTGAATGTCGAACCTGGAGCAATGGTCTCCATGTCTGGAATGAGTATGCAAACAGGAATGAGTGGAGGAGGGGGATTCGGTGGATTCCTCAAAAGTATGGCAAAATCAGCATTTGGAGGGGAGTCATTCTTCCTAAACACATACACAGCTGGACCACAAGGTGGGTGGGTGAGTTTAGCACCAGGACAACCTGGAGATATCCAACATACAGATATTCAACCTGGCAGGCAAATTTTCATCCAAAGCGGATCATATCTAGCATCTACTCCAAACATCAAGACAGATACAAAATTCCAAGGTGCAAAGGGGTTCTTTTCAGGAGAATCTCTATTCTTCATCCGAGCATTTTCTGAAGATGGGCAAGCGGGAAGAACTTGGTTTAATTCATTTGGCGCAATGAAAGAAATTCCAATTCAGCCAGGCCAAGTTATTACTATCGATACCGGCCATGTAGTTGCTTTCGATGATTCGGTTTCATACGAAATTGGTAAAGTCGGTGGAATGAAATCATTCATGTTTGGTGGCGAAGGAATAGTAATGCATTTCTCAGGACAAGGGCGTGTATGGATTCAAACTAGAAATCTAGCAAGTTTAGCCTCTAATTTGATTCCTTTCTGGCCTCCATCAAATTAGATTTATTTCTAGCAATAATACCACAAAATCAAGTTCTATGAGCATTTACGATTAACATGGAACCGAGGAGGATAACCTCCACTCGATTGGTTGATGATAATGGAGTTGTCCATCATGGAGATATATTGCTCCATCCTGATGGATCGTGGTCCAAAAGCAACGGTGACGAAGATGTTTTAGAAACAATAGATGGAGCGAATAGAGTAATTACTCGCTCATTCCAAAACTGGCATACACATCTTCCAATGATGCTCAATAGAAGTATGGGTGAAGGTCTTCCTCTCATGGAATGGTTACAACAATCTATTTTTCCAACAGAAAAACATGTTACAAGAGAATTGATTGAAATCGGCACAAAGGCTGCTGTTGCAGAATTAATTGCAACAGGAACTACCTTCGCCTGTGACATGTACCACCATCCAGATTCAATTGCACCAGTTCTAGCAGATTCAGGGATTCGAGGAATTATTTGTGGCCCTACTACTAGTTGGCCCCCCTCTGAAACAGAAGAAGACAATGGGGATGTTCTAAAGAAATTAGAATTGCTACTTGCTTCAGGGCCATTGGAAAATGGTCGAGTAGAATATGGAATTGCAGCACATTCTGTTTATACCTGCTCAGAAGAAACGTTACTTCGAGCAGCAGATTTAGGTAAGAAATATAATGCATATACTCACATTCATACAAGCGAAACTAGAGCCGAAGTTACGGACTGTTATGCAATCCATGGAATGTATCCAATTGAATACCTTGAATCACTCAATTTCCTCTCGGATTCTACTGTTTGTGCCCATTGTGGATGGGTTACAAAAAAGGAAATGAGAATTCTTGCTGAAAAGGAATGTCATGCAGTTCATTGTCCAACTAGCAATCAAAAATTAGCTTGTGGAGGAACCATGTCCTATCCAGCAATGACTGAGGCCAAGGTGGATGTTCGATTGGGGACTGATGGAGCCGCAAGTAACAATTCATTGGATATGCGATCCGAAGCAAAGACCGCTAGCTTAATTCAACGTCATGATCATTGGGACGCTACAATTCTAAATCCAATTGAAACTTGGTCGTTAGCAACCAAAGAAAGCAAAGATTGGATTACATGGGATATCAATGACATAAGGTTACGACCATTAGGAACAAACGATCGAAGATTGCTAGCCAATCTGATTTACAGTGGAGGAACGTGCCTTGATGTATTTGTTGATGGACGAGCCTTGAGACGAGATGGAAAAACTATCAGTATTGATGAAACAATAGTATTCAATGACCTTGAAAACGCAGCAAGAGAATATTATTCGCAAATCTAACAATGGAACGTGGGTAGATTTTTGATGTAGGAATAGATGCTAATAACATGTCAGAGGGGTATGCAGACAGTGGTCACATCGTTTCAGTAGAATTTGATCCGAAGGTGAAAGTATACTGGTGGCTAGGGTCGATGCTAGGGCAGGTGGCAACCGTCATTGGAATACCACTTGCATTTCTTTGGTTGATTATTGGAATGCCAATTCACCAGAAACAATTCGAAGGTTTGGGTTGTTCCCTTACCGACCGTTCACTAAACATACGCATGGGATGGTTGTTCAAGAAACAACAAAACATTCCATTGGACAAACTCACTGATGTTTCCATCCATGAAGGGCCAATACTGAACGCATTCGGAGTAGTCAGAATGCATTTTGAAACTGCAGGGTCTGCTCCATTTATCCTGACAGGAGTAAAAGGAGGTCCTCAATTCAGAGATCTTGTCCTAAAGCAACGAGATTCTCTATCATCTCAGTCTACAATGGTCAGTCAGAAATCACAATCCGAGGATGTACTCATCGAAATTCGTGATTTATTGAAAGAAATAAATGCAAATATGTCAAAACAAGAATAATTTCCTTTTTTCTTTTAGATGATGAACAGTGATTCATATGCTATAGTGGTTAATGATAAACAAGATGCAATGCAATATTGATGCTGTTGGGAAGGCAGTAAGACTGAAACTTGGAATCATGGCAGTGATTGCAGGAATGATAACATCGCTTGTTTTCATAGTATTGAACATCAATTTTGGAATCGAATGGATTATTCCATTTGGAATAATTGGAGGTGGCGTATTTTCAATGATTGAAGGATGGGCCGGTTGGTGTGTTGTCAGAGCAATAGGAATCAAAACACCGCATTGAAATTTATTCTGATTCTTCGGAAGGAGGACCCCGAATACGTCGTGCTGGAATTCCACCCCAAATTTCACCTTCAGGGATTATTGTAAATTTAGGTAAAACTGCTCTTGACGCAATCACTGCCCTATCACCAATAACACATCCTGGAGAAATGAATGCACCAGATCCAATTACACAATTAGAGCCAATAGTTACCTTAGCAAGATGAATTCCATCCTTCTCAAAGAGATGGCCGTTAATTGCTGCTGCACCTCCTATCACTGTCTTACTGCCAATCTCAATCATGTATGCGTCGTTAATATTTGGAGAATTTAGTTGTGCACCTTTTCCAATTTTCATTCCCATCATAGAATAATATGTATTTCCAATAAATGAAGGAGTCATCCATTGTAATGAAGGTAAAGCTAATCTGTGGAATAATGACATAAATCCCCATCGAATTGTAAGCCAACTTTGAGTTGGTGCTTGAGCTGATTCGGTTCTCGGACGTAATATCAAACCAAAGAAACCCAAAATAATTAGATCAGAAATACACCACAAAAGAAAGCCAATTCCTATAGCGACACCTTGGGCCAAAAGGCGTGTGTTTTCATCTGAAATTGTACTAGCCTCTTGAAACAACCAAATTCCAGGAATTGCTGCAATTCCCCAAATTATGAATGCTGGAAGTATGGCTGTAATAGACAAAAAATTCTGAATAATTCCAAAGAATCTCATTGGCTTCGCCATATTTCACACCTCTGGCAAATCTAGAATTTGTTATTCATTGGTTTCTGATTTCCCATATTGAGCATCATAATCTTCCGCCATTTTCGTACCCTTTTCAAGATCAACTCTTGCACAAAGATAGAACCCAACGAGAATTACAACTACAATTGTCATCAATGCAGTTCTATCATCATATGATGTTGCTGCAGCTGCGTAAAGGAATGGTCCTACCATTGCTGCGGCTTTACCAATGAAGCCGAAGAATCCAAAGAATTCTGTAGTCCTAGTTCTAGGAATCAATAATGTAAACATTGAACGGGCTTGTGCTCCAGCAGAAGCCATAACAGTACCAACACAGATTCCAAGAATTATCCATTGTAAAGAAACTGAAATTCCAAGAGGAGCCCAAACATTGTTCCGCATGGTTTCTGGCCACCAATCAAACAACCCACCTTGATCTAACATGGTTGGATGTCGGTCACCAATTTCTGATGAACCATTCATTGGCCCTCCTTCAAAGTGTATTGAAAATCTATGATTGCTTACATCATCAAATGATGCAACCATTAGTCCTGCTTCATCTCCACTTAACATATAGACCGAATCTTCACTGGCCGCAACTTCTTCACTAAATGTTGATGCTCCCATCATCACCACTACAGAAATTACTAAAATTGTCCCAATTGATACAAAATTGTTTACTGGCGATGAAGGCCCTGATTGATTTCTTCTAATAATCACCATCATGGCAAATCCTACACCTGCAGTTGCAACACCAATCACTAGAATAGCCCCAAATCCACTTATCCATTTGAATGCTCCAGCATCGGCTTCAGCTGAACCCTCAAATGTAATCCAAGTATCAAATGCATCTCTGAAATCTGCATCACCAACTGATTCTGCTGATACCCATCCATTTACTCCTCGATCATATAATGTTGAAAGAGTGTAATTATCAGTAGATTCATCCCAATCATATTGGAAATCGTAACGCTCATGATCTTCTCCTAATTCTAGAGGTGCAAAACCGACAGCAGTAACTGCAACTAAGCAATAAATTGTCAAAGAAATCATCAATGAATATTTTGTTCCCTTTACTTCTGCAACCTTTGCAAATACAATACTCATAGGAACTGCTACAAAATTAACCACGAGAATTAATGCTACATTCATTATCGGATTGATTCGAAGTACAGATTCTCCAAATGCTGTAGCCATCCCATTGATTGTATTTACACCGTCGTAAAATAACAAGTATGCAATGATGAATAAGAACAAAATTGGGAACTCGGCTCGAATTGAGGTTAAAGTCTTCCAAACTCCAGTATATGCGAACTTAGTAGATTCCCAGAAACCCTGGTATTCCATTTCATCAAGAATTTTGGGTTCAGGGGTTTTGATGAACATTAATGCGCCCCATCCCCACCACCATAATGCAGAAGTTGAGAAAATAACAGCCATCTTGAAATTAGTATCCCAAGGAGATGCCAATAGTATCACTAAATGTGCCAAGAGTAACAAAGAACCACCTAAGAAACCATATGCATACCCCCAAGAAGATACATGATCCATGCATTTCTTTGGTGCCAAATATGGCATGAATGCATAATAAATCGTATTTCCACCTGAAAATCCAATTGATCCTACTGCAAACATAAATGCCAGAACTAGATATCCCTTAGACCCAAAGTAAGGTGCTGCCCCCATACCTGCACAAAATATGATTCCGACAACTGTATACCAATACAACATCTTCTTCTTTATTGGCATCCGATCAGCAATTACTCCTAAAGCAGGAACTGTGACTGCGACAATTGCCATGGCAATTCCATAAACCAATGCAAAGAATCCTGCGCCACCTTGGGTTCCAGTTGCTGTATTGTAAAGACTAGCCATCAATGCTGGAACAATGACAGTCATCACAGTAAGAGCATAGGCTTGATTGGCCCAATCATACCAATACCAACCGCGTAATGCGTCTTGATCTTCATCACTCATAGAATCAATAATTTGTTTCGATGTCATATCTGCGAATTTTTCATCGCTTGATAACATGGTTTCAGTCATACCTAATGATAATGGTTTAAGCATATGAACATAGACCCAGAATCTTAATTGAAAATAAGGCAAATACCTATGATATACTTGTCTTCGGGAAGTTGATGGCCAAGGGTATGTTAGGCTCTGATGAACGGGCGGTAAAAGTCCACCATTTGGTCAAAGCACCTGAAAATTCTCCTGAATCAGTCAAAATTAGAGAGTCTTGGGATGCATCAAAACCTGCTACAGTCTACAAGACTCCTGAAAGACTCCCCAATGGAACTCAATGTACTGCAGCAACCGTAATTTTGCGAACAAAAGGATGTGAATGGTGGTGGAAAAGCGGCTGTACATTTTGTGGATATTTCAATGATGTTCGTGATGATGTAACCAGCGAAGATCTTCATGCACAATGGGAAGAGGCAAAAAAGAGAACAAATAATTTCGAAGATTGTTCTATGGTAAAAGTATACACTTCTGGAACATTCTTTGAAGATAAAGAAAATCCTCCAGATTGGCAAGAAACTGTTCTTCGAGAAACTTACGAAAAAGGACTACACTTGGTAATTGAAGCACAAGCACATCTCTGTAAAGAAGAAAAAATTCAGTGGGTTGCAGAACGGCATCCTGGTTGTACTATTGCAATTGGACTTGAAGCATATGATGATGCAGTTTTGAAATTTAATTGCAATAAAGGATTCAATACAAAACAATGGCGCAATGCTGTAGAAATTTTAAGAAAAAACAATCTCAGAGTGAAAAGTTACCTTTTATTCAAACCTCCATTTATGTCAGAAGGTGATGCTGTTGATCAAACATCTAATTGGATTCGCGCAGTAGCTCCACTTTCTGATGAAATATCTATCAATCCAATGAATATACAAAAAAGAACCATTGTAGATCGGATTCATAGAGCTCGAGAATACCGTCCTCCTTGGCTGTGGAGTTTGGTAGAAATGATCAAAAATGTCCATGAAGATGTTCGTCCTGTTTCTGCAGAAAATGCCTCAAACGGATGTAGAATCATCGTACATCCAACAGCCGCAGGAATGATTAGAGGATCTCACAATTGCGGAAAATGTGATCAAGATATTGCTGCTGCAATCGAAAGGTATAGTGTTTCAGCAGATATTCAAGAATTTGACGGAATTACCTGTTCTTGCGAAGAGATTTGGAAAAATGAAATTCAATTGGATAGGTCGCTTCCATTGCCTTTAGGAAGTGGATGGGATAGAAGGGTCCCAATTGACAAGGTACTCCGTGCTCCATGATTGGGTTCGTAGGTCACTTTACGCTGAACATTCGCCCAACGCTTAAGGGCGGCTGAACAGTGGAAGGAACACCCAACACCGAGAGTGAGGGAGGTGCGGAATTCAATGGAAGAAGATAGCGGATTTGGACTGTTAGATTACATGCGTTCTGATGAGGAACCAGAATTAGGAAGAATGGCAATCACAATGGGATTTATCATTCTGTTAATTTTCCTTGTTTTGTATGACGTATTGTACCCTGGTCACGGGTTTCCAGTAGTGAGTGATGTTGTGCCGCTAGTAGCAGGAGTAATGGATAGTAGTATCTGGTTTTTCATCTTGGGAATAATGATTGGTTTCTTTTCACTTGTTGCTAGTGTTCTAGTAGGTGCAGTAGAGGAGTGAGTGAAATGAATACAATAATTCTCATGATGTTGATTTTCTGGGGTATCTTGTTGCTTTTTGCATGGAGATTACGAGCTGGGCTGGGTTTCCTTGGAGACACGGTAGCTGGTATGACCGGATTCATGCTAGGTAAAGCACTGGGACCTGGAGCTACTATACTCGAAGGAAGAACAGGGACTGCAGCAATGGCTTGGATTAATCATGGAATGGTATGGTTATTCATGGGTGCCAGCATTACCTTTGTTGATCTTTGGTTAGGACATTCGCCTAATGCACTTCATAGTCTTCAATCTTGGAGTTGGGATTTGACTGGAGATGCTGCCTTGAATCCGAGTATCATGACTACATTTGGTGGCATGATAATGCTGCTGATTGGGTGTTCTTTGCATATTATGCCTCGAATGGCAGATGCATCTCTTTCCAATGAAACAAATGCAGGACTAATGGCAATGGTATTCACAGGCGGAATTCTGCTTTTCGTTATTGGAAGTCAAGTTCCAAACGATATCGGAAACATGATTGCTTTCGTAGGATATACGATTCCTGCATTAGCTGCTTTGGCAATTATTGCAAATATATTACTCACAATTAGAGAACAAACTACAGGTTTGGAAGCCCCTCAATGGTTTATCATCATCGGATTGGTAGGATGGTTCGTAAGTTCAGTAACATTCGTACTCCTTGGTCCGGAAGCAGCGCCTCATACTCTATGGATTAGTGAACAACTTCACATTGGAATGTTCCTTTGTCTGATTTTTGGTGTAGTCTATTATGCAATTCCTTCAACAACTGGAATCCCAATACCTAGTCGTTCACTAATTGCACTTACTCTTGTAGGTACAGTGGTAACTGTCTCTCCAATGGGTTACGACCCTGCAACGTTAGGTTTCCTCGAATTAGCATGGCTTCCTTTGAATCTTGGTGTCACAGAAGGAGCATCTTTCCCTCCTTGTGGAGGTGAAACAAACTGTACATCCTCACTAATTATTACAACAATGATGGCTCTGTCGATTCCAATAATGTTCATGTTTTCAACAAATGTTCTCACAGCAATCCGACGTTCAGGTGCAATCTTTGAAGATACTGCTCTTACTTTGATTGCTTTTGGTTCATTCATGCTACCAATAATGGCAATCGCATCATTATTTACAACCCTAGATGCAATGAGCGGTAGCAACGAATTGTCTGCAGCCATTGGTTCAATGCGACTTGGTGCTATCTGGGGAGCAATAATCCCACTAGCATTAGGTGGAACTTTGGCAATAATTCCAGATGCATCTGGAAAGGAATTAGAAAGCCAATCTTCTGGAATTCGAGCAGTCTGGTTCTTAGGATTAGGAATAGTTGGGACATTCATGGTTAGTATGATGTCAGATTTTGCAGAGATATCATTTGCAGAAGCAGGACTTGAAGAAGGCTTTAGTTCAACAGCAGCAGAACTTCAACCAATTGCATCCGTTCTATTCTATGGAGTTGTTCTTGGAGTCCTTTTCCTAGCTCAAAATGTAGTACGAGGAACTCGTTCACATGATTCAGAACCTGAATTTAGTATTCTTGGACCATCAAGATATGTCATTTCTGGGACAACTACTGTTCGAGACCTATTAACAGCAGGAGTAACATTGGATACTGTTCTAACAACAGATGATGGTACAGATGACAATGTAGGCCCTACTGTTCTCTCCGAAGAGGAGTAGACCAATCATGAGAATCGGCCTTGTTGGCAAACCTAATGTTGGAAAATCAACAACTTTTTCTGCTTTAACAGAAACTGTCGTAGAAATTGCAAACTATCCATTTACTACAATAGATGCGAATATAGGAATTGCTTGGATACCCCTCAGATCGTTATGTGCTTGTTCGGATTTAACAAAAAAAATATCAGATACTGGTCGAGTAATAGAGACTGAAATAGAACGGAAAGGTAGTATATGTACACCTAGAACAGGTTCTTGTATCGAACATCGAAGGATTGTTCCTGTTACATTAGTAGATGTTGCAGGATTGGTTCCAAATGCCCATCAAGGACGAGGAAGAGGGAATCAATTCCTATCTGATTTAGCAAATTGTGACGCTCTAATACAGGTTGTAGATGCTTCTGGAACTACTGATATTGAAGGCAACCCAATAGGAGAAGGGGCTTGTAATCCTGAAGATGAATTTGATTTTTTGATTGGCGAATTAGATGCTTGGATTTCAGGAATTCTAAATGATTCTTGGTCAAGAGGTGCAAGGAGAGCGCAAGCAGAAGGGCAATCCGCATTGGTTCGATATATTCACTCACAACTTAGTGGACTTGGAGCAACAGAATCAATGGTAGCCTCCAACTTAAATTCCTTCATTTCAGAAAATCCCAATCTCGATGTTCCATGGACATGGAAAGAAGATATAGTGAATCAATTAGCTAGTAATTTGCGTGAACAGTTGTTTCCAGTATATATCGCTGCAAACAAAGTCGACCAAGCAGAACCTTCGAAATGGATGGGGTTGAAAGAACAAATAGAAGCAAAAGGAGGTTTGATTGAAGCCACCTCTGCTGAAACTGAATTGGGATTACGTAGAGCCGCCAAAGTTGGTGCAATCCAATACAGGCCAGGTGACAATGACTTCACAATTTCAAAGTCAGCAGAACTAAATGAGGTTCAGAAAAAGGGACTTGATGAACTAGCAAAACGAATTCAAAAGATGGGTGGTACAGGTTTGATTTCTCTAATCTCATCTGTAGTATTTGATCGTCTTGATCGAATCGTTGCCTATCCTGTACAAGACGAATCAAAATGGATTGATGGAGATGGAAGAATTCTTCCTGATGCTTTACTAATCCCTCAAGGTTCAACGGCAAAAGATCTAGCTTATGCTGTTCATACGGATCTTGGTGATGGATTCATCAGAGCTACCGATGCAAGAACTGGAAGAGTTATTGGTGCAGACCACGAATTAGCCAATGACGATGTTGTAAAGATACACGCTAAAACATGATTCAAGCAGTTGTTGGGTCTTCAATATCAACAACAGGTTCCATTGAAACCTCAAAAATTACCGCTGTCCAAGTAATATCATATGTTTGATCATCAGAAGATAAGAAAGGAGGAAAACCAACAGCATCATTCTGAACATCTGCAGTTAATTCAACAATCCAGTCTCCGCGTCCATTATCTGAATCCATCCATCCTGAACGAATCTCTGCTTCTGTACCATCTGCTTCGTAATCCTGCCCATCATAACCATCGATTAGATTCCAAGTCATTGATGCAGCAATTCCGTTTCCACAGCCTCCCCCATCTGTTTGATCTGCAAGTTCCCCACTAACTCCTGATACATCTGATGATGCATCTACTCCGTTATTTTGCCCTGGGCCTACTGCTCCCTGATCTTGACATTCTATCGTAATCGTTACTGAAGCCAAATTTTTGTTATCTCCAATCATTTCTTCAGTAATTACAAACGTATCTTCATGTGTATCTCCATCAGACAATGCATCTGTAGTATCAGTTTGAGTCAATGTTTCTTCAGTGAATGAAACAGTCCACTTCCCAGAAGGACCAGTAGAAGATGCATCATCCAAACCAACTAATCCTGGTACCATTGTAAAATATATTGGAAAAAGAAACATGAAGAGAATTGAACCTCCCAGCATAGTTTGGCTACGGCGATCTTGGAACATCTCCGCTAGGTCCATGACCTGTTATGATAGGCATATGTTCTTCAATGTCCCGTTTGATTATTCAGATTCATTTGCACCAACAATAGGCCAATTTACAGGGATTTCACTCGTTTTTTTCCATTTAGGATTGAGACCCCAGTTCTCTAATCTTCGTTTTGAACGGCCATATTCAGGTAACAAGTATCCAATTCGGCTTCTTTCCCAAAATGTCCAACGATTCGGAACTCTTGGTAAATCAGCAGACCAAGCACGAATGAAATCGTTCCAAATCGTTAGATCAATTGTTTCAGGTAACACCCATTCAGTGGTAGTAATTTGGCCCGCAGAACCAGGGGTGTGTGCCCAAGCCTGCATTGCTGCTCCTTCTAAGGGACCATTGTCGATTACAATTCCAAAAGTTCGAACTGATTGTTGTAGAGGCATAATAATGGCCATACGATGGACTGGCCTTTTGCCTTCATGCCTAGTTACTTTCCATCCAGCACTTTCAGCTATGATTCTAAAGGAACGGACGGCATCTACCGAACCAACACTGACCGGAATCTCATAGACTGTGGCGTAGCTCACATTAGACTCGAGAATGTCATGTGACATCATCACTTCGGATTGATGTGGCCTGGACACAGAGGGGGTGATCCGCCCAGCAGCATCCGTCCGTTTTGCCGAACGGCCAGTAATCCACAGTCAATCCCGTATAATTACGGGGGTCCTATCAAATTGCAACTTCTGATTAGCCGAAGAGATCGCCGAGGCCGCCGAATCCGCCGCCCTCCTCTTCCTCTTCTTCAGCAGCTGGTGCTTCTTCAGCAGCTGCTGAGGCATCTCCACCACCAACAGCGGCCGCCGGAGCTCCAGCAGCCACTGGAGCAGCAACAGCAGTAGCCATTGCTTCACCAATGTCGACATCAGACAAAGATGCCACGAGAGCCTTGACTCTCGCTTTATCAGCATCTACACCAGCAGCAGTTAGAACTGCTGTGACAGCCTTATCGTCAATTTTCTTCTCAGCCGAATGCAGTAACATAGCAGCGTATACATATTCCATTTTTTTTCACCTTCTTTTTTTCTTTAACCGAAGAGATCTCCGAGACCGCCAAAGCCGCCTTCTTCTTCCTCTTCTTCCTCTTCCACGGATTCGTCGGCCACTTCTGCGGCCTCGTCACTTGGAGCGTCGGCAACTACAACAGCCGAAGCTGCTGCTGCACCGAGCATCTGGGCGAGTTCTTCATCCAGGGCAGAGGAGTCTAAATGGCCTGCAAGGGCCAATGCGCGCCCTTGAGCACGCGAAATGAAGACTGGGATAGTCTTCTCAT
>PAOZ01000006.1 GCA_002708695.1 Methanobacteriota archaeon
CAAAGAGGCTTTACAGATTCTTTTCTGGTAATGGATATCATGCCTAATCTATTGATTGTAGACTTATTGGCAGAGCGAGAGGGCTTTGGTAAAAGGGGGGTTGAAGAAATTGTCAAACATTTTCCCAATCATGAAATTTTGTTGTGGGCACCACATGTAGAAAATCCTCTCGATTATTCCTTTGGAACTCGAATTGATGAGCCAGATGAATATGATGTTGTAGTAATCACTGGAAGTCGTCGAAATGTCTCAACATGGGAACCTTGGATGGATCGAGTTGCGAAATTAATCAAGGAATGTGAAGTTCCATTGTATGGAATTTGTTTTGGACACCAAATCATCTGCAAAGTATTGGGGGGTGAGGTGATTCGAGCAAATGAAAAAACAGAACGAATGTTATTTGTAAATTATAATGATGGAAGGGTTGTTAATCAATTATTTACACATCAAGAACATGTCATTGATTCGGGTGAAATGGAAGTGATTGCTTCTTCAAAACATTGTGATATTGTTGCCTGTATACATCCAACGAGGGAAATAAAAACAGTACAATTTCATCCAGAAGCTGTGTTGTCTGTTCTCGATTATTCAGTAGAATGTGGGGATATGAATGAAAAAGAAAGGGAATCATTTGGTGAAGGAATTCAGGATTTAGATTTTAGTATGTCTTTCTTTAGAGATAAATGATGGATTTGCAAACAGCAGCTGCTTGGGCTGAGGTTTTCGGTTTAGTAACCATTCTCGGTGCTGCAATATATTCTTGGTATCAAATTAGAGAATTAAGACGTTCTAGAGATAGTACAACTGCAATGAGTTTAGCAGCTAATTTTCAAAGTGAAGATTTTGTTGTTGGACTTACATCAATAATGAACATAAAATTTGATCCAAGTAAATTTGAGTATGGAGATGATGAGAAAAATTATATGCATTTACGAGAACATTTTGGGGATGATTGGCCAAAAGTGATGACATTGCTAACAACATGGGAAAGTATTGGGGTGCTTATTCACCGTGGTGATATGGACTTTCATGTGTTCTATGATCTCTTTTCTGGTGTTTTGCTCAAAAGTTACGAAGCGTTCGCATTTTATTTGGAACCAATTCGTGATGACCCTACGAACAAAGATTTGGAGTGGATGATTTGGTTGGTCGATCGTGTTATTGAATACGAGGATTCGGGGGCTGGAACTCGTGCTGCATGGTTTGAATTCAAAGATTGGGTGCCACCATTACGTAAATGATGTTATTCTCGCATCTTTTGGATATACTCACACATTACTTTCTCGAGTTCGGCTGCATCATCAAATTCTTCAGTTAAATTTCCTGTAACAATCCAATCTGCACCTGCTCTAACAGATTGTTGAGCTAATTCTCCATTGTGCATGCCACCACCTACAATTATCAGTGAAGTTGGTGCTGCTTTCTTGGCTGCTGAAATCATTTCAGGAAGCACTGGAGATGATGCTCCGCTTCCTGCTTCAAGATAAATTAGAGGAAAACCAAAACATTCTGATGTTGCAGCATGAGCGATGCATCGATCCATTTGATCTGGTAAAATAAGGTCGGCTTCTCCAACTTCTCCAACTTTACCACCTGGAGAGAAAACGATGTAACCCATCGCTATTGGTTCGATTCCCATTTTTTGAACAATCGGTCCACCTAAGATTTGTTCACCCATTACAAATTGAAGATTACGACTATTCATGAGAGTCATGAATGTAATAGCATCTGCTGCTGGTGAAAGTGCCCTTGCACCTGCCGGAAACAATAATACTGGAATATTCCAATCATCTTCTGAAGCTTCTGAATCTTGAGTAGCATTCCATTTACACAATTCTAACGATTCTTGTATTGCAACCACCGTATCATGAACTGGTGTACCATCAACTGCAGTTGAACCACCCACGAAAATACAACGGGTACCAGCTAAAACACAAGCGATTGAACGCTTTGCAGCCATCTCAGGTGTCTGATCATCGGGATCAATTACTAAGATGTGTCCGGGGCGTGGAATTAACTTCAAATGTTCAATAACAGATATATCATCCCTAACGACCATGTTCTCTCCAAAAAAAAGAAGCATATGGAGATGATGGATTTTTATCAATTCAAATATTGTTCTATGTAATTATGACAAATTTCCAAATTAATATCAATAGTATTGGGAGATTGAAGTGTACCAAGACCTATTCGAGTTTCAAAGGTATTTGGAATTTTGATTTTATTTTTTGACCATGATTCAAAGGATAAATCATTTCTCTGAGAAAATATAGTAATTTCAGAAGGAGGTGGATTCGAATGAATACTACAATACCATTTGTGAGAATTGGATTTTGGGGGGTTGATGTCATGTAAATTATTGAAAGTTATTTCTCCAAATATTGCTGTTGCTCCTGTTATATTTGCATGATTAAGGGAGGTTTTGGTAAATGTAGCACGAGTTGATATGCTAGCTCCATTATTTGCTAAAATAATAGATAGATGTTTTTCAAACCATTCTGAACGTAATGAAGTAGAGGATATGCTCATCGAATCGGGTAAAGGATCTAATTCCAATTGATCTAATATTTCTAAAGATGAAAATATCCCACAAGATGATGACGGCATTCCTATTTCTGCTTCAGAATGCAATAATAAGATAGATTCTGAAGTTTTTAATTGAATTAAACGAGCGGATATTAAAGACAAAACATCAGATTTTATGAATACATGATCATAATTCATGTATTCACCAATTTAACAATTGAAAGAGCATGAACAGGACATAATGGAATACAATGATTACAATGTGTGCATTCTAATTCTTCTACAATAGCTAATTTATTATCAAGAAAAAGTGCATTTACTGGACATAATGCAACACATGCTGCACAACCAAAACATCGATCATCATCGACTTGAAAAACATGGTCTACCATCCTTCCCATGATTCTCGGAATAGATAATATGGAATCAAAGTGATGGTGATTCACTTCTAAATTTTGACAATCCCCTTGATTTCCACTCGAATCAAATTATAAAATTCCAAACTAAAATCAATACAAATAATTTATATGAAAATCAATATACAATCTAAATATAAAAATTGAGATTTATTATTATTGAGATTGTTATTTTGTTAGATATGAAAAAAATTCTTCTTCAATTTATTTTCCACTGGAATTATAGGGGTCTCTTATGATTGAATGAATAACTTGTTTCAAGTACTCTCAATGTTTAAGCAATAATATGGTATTTTACACCCCCGGTCGAACTACATCGTATCCAACCAAATCAGTAGAATCGGGAATTCGATTTCATTTTCTAGGAGGTGCACAAGAAGTTGGAAATGTAGCTTGTGTTATTGAAGATAATACTCAGACTCGAATTTTAATTGATTATGGCCTCTCTCCCGGCGATCCACCAACATATCCTCAAGAATGTCCACCAATTGATGCTGCAATTATTACACATGCACATTTAGATCACATAGGAATGGTACCATGGATTACAGCAAGCCATAATGTTCCATTACATGCTACACATCTTACTGCAGCACTAGCTGATATGATGTGGCAAGATACTTACAAAATTTCTAAAATTGAAGGATATCCATTACCTTGGGATAGAAGAGATATTGAAGATTCAGATGATGTATGGGAAACCCATTCGTTTGGAGAAACACAAAAATTAGGAGAATGGAATTGGCAATTGTTGCAAGCAGGACACGTTCCAGGAGCTGCTATGATTCATATTGAAACGCCAACCAAATCGATTTTATGGTCTGGTGATATTGATACTCGAGACACACCAAACGTAACAGGTGCGAAACCAATTAAATCTGATATTTTAGTTTTAGAAGGAACATACGGAGGTAGAGAACACCCAAATCGTAACGAAGAAGAAATGCGATTTGTAAACAAAGTGAAAGAAGTAGTGAATCGAGGAGGTTTGGCAATTGTTCCGGCGTTTGCGTCAGGGCGTGGTCAAGATATTCTTCGAATTCTTCACCAACATGCCCCACATCTCGATGTTCATTATGATGGAATGGGTAAACGAGTAACCCGTCATTGGATGAATCATCCTGAATTTATCCACAATGCACATGAATGGGATAAAATTTGGTCATGGGTTCGTAAAGTTGGAAGTAAATCAGATAGAAAGAAAGTCCTCTCTGCAGATGTAATTGTAACTACTAGTGGAATGCTCAAAGGCGGTCCTGTTTTGTGGTATCTCAATAGAGTACGTGATGATCCAAATTCTGCAGTATTAATTACAGGATATCAAGCTGAAGATACAGGAGGTAAGATGCTTCTTGAAATAGGAAAAATACCAATCTATGGAGATATTGTTGAAATTCAATGTGAAGTTGATAAATTTCAACTTTCAAATCATGCAGGTCATTCAGCTTTAGTTGATTTTGCAAAAAAGACTGAAGCAAAGGATGTAATTTTATTTCATTTGCCTGATGAATCAATTGAGCCATTAAAGAAAGCAATTGAAGAAAATGGGCAACAAGTACACATACCAGAAAATGGACAAACATTTACAATTAAGTAATTATTCAATTTCTTGTACATTATTTGTAAAGAAAACACTACGCCAAGTGATAGTTACTTCTTCATCATCATCTTGAATGGTTGGAATTCCTGATGTTGGGGGTTGGTTAACATTTACTTCTACTTCTAAATGAAAAGTTCCAATACCGTAACTCGAATTCTTCCACAACAATTCCCAAAATTCTTTACTTTCACCCGTTACATTTTGTGTACTTGAATTATATTCAGGAAATACATAAACAACCAGTGAAATTATTTCACAATTTGAACTAGTTCCTGCTAAAATATTATTTTCATTTTGCCAATCAGCATTTACTCCTGTTGGTGAAATATCTGCACTTACTGAATCACATGGATCCGCAAATTGTCCTGAAGTTTCACCATATTCAATATCAATATACAATATCCCAAAACCATCATATCCATCAAAAGAACCCTCTAAAATCTCCAATTCAATAACTTCTCTATCACCATTATCAATAGTTCTCGTATCTATATCTTCATTCTCAATTTCTTGAAATGAAATAGTGAAAGATTTTTCTAAATCTTTGATTGAAATATCATCCCCCATTATTACAAAGAAAACCGTTGCATGATATAGTAAGACTACGGTTAACACTGAGAAAAATATGGATATATGTTTTAACGCCCTCTTATCAGAGCGCAGATCAATGAAAATATTATTTTCACTCGTCATCCAACACCACCAGCTTCAGCATATCGTTCTAACATTACAGTAACTAACATATCAGTTTGCCATACAATAAATGAAATTAAAAATATAACAAGAATGTATACTAAACAAATAAAATCTAATCGTTCAAGTGTTTTCTGTGATATGAAGACATTTGGAAACCACCTTTTTCCAACACCTACTCTTACATTTGATTTGTTTGATGCCAAACGATCGAAAGACCTCTCTTCCCACCCAATTCCTAATGCAATGATGATTCCTAACAACGCTGCAGATATCATTTGATTAATTGGAACTATAGATTGAATTAATTCTAATATTGCTGATGTAGCTACAACAATTAAGATAATTGTCATTATTTTTGCCATTGGTTTTGTATCTTCATTTATATTGAATAATCCGAATTTCAATAACACAAACATTGCAATCATCGGACGCATGACAGTAAAATGAAGTTGAGAAGTCAATAAATTCCAGATACTTGCCAATGTATCATTAGTACCACGAGTATGGCTAACAGTTGTTTCAGGAGCTGAATAAACAATATATCCAATCGCTCCTAAGATGAAATATGGTACAATCAAGTACAACAATTTACTACCATTTCCTTTAGAGTATTGATAAATTTCAACACTCAATAACATAATTCCAGTTACAATACATATTGTGTATGATGCATTCCAGAGATAATCCCAAGTCATTGAAGTCATTGGCCCTCCCCCGAGATCAAAGAAATAGAAATAATTGGATTGTAATAACATTCCAGGCCACCACATCCAGATATGTCCCATCAACAAAGTCAAAAACAATCCAGAAACCATTGCAATATTATCAGTAGAATCATTACTATTTCCTGGGTCAATTAATCTAAATTTAAGATACATCGTTGACCAACAAAGCATTGCTATCCAATATACAATACCAGGTAATTCGAAAACCGTGTAAGGATTTCCAGATACTTCTAACAACATTACATACACAATAAATCCAAACACAATTGAAAATCCAATTTTAACCTGCTTTTCATTACGTAGTAATGGAACCGGATAAATCAATGCAAGAGCAATGATTGTACCAGTGAATAAATTGTCTAATCCTGAAGATAATTGGGCATAAAATTGCCAGATATCTACTGAAGTATCCTGCATATTTGCTACAGCAGCATTTTGTATACCCTTACCGATAAACATCCAACAAATAATTCGAGCAGCTAACGCTTCATTCCACTCTAAATCCTTATTTTTTCGAATAATTCGTAATGACATTGCTCCTAAGGCAACACTCAAGATAGCGCCGATATACAATAGATTGCTCGTATCGGCCGCCATGTTCTTTCGAACCGCTTACCTAATTTGAGCATTGGGACTTATTCCTTTTACAATTCAACGAAGTCATTGAATACATAACCCCCCTCAAAGGTACATGGCTGCAGATAAGGGCACCAAGAAATCCCGTGGAAAAGGTGGTAAAAGGAGAAGAAAAATCAAACTCTCACTTCGTTCCCGTTCTTTGAAAAAAGAACAAAGTCACATGGACTCAATTGGTTGGTCTAAAGTGCAAGAACAACGATCTGAAGACACAGGACCAAAAGAACCGGAAGTAATTCAACACCAATGTTCGTATTGTGGAGCAATGAATAGAATACCCAAACCAAAGCGAGCAAAATATCAAGTTGAATGCGCAAATCCGGATTGCGGTCATGTAGATTCTATTGAGTAATCACTCCTCTTCATTAATACTAAAATTATAACATCTTTCAATATATTCAACTCGTTCATCTTTAATTTGATATGAATTAGCTAACATAAGAAGAAGGCGACGCTCATCATCACTAATTATACCATCTTTTAGAGTCTTAATATAAGCCTCAAGATATTTATTTTCAAAATTAGAAAATTCTGATGGAAGAATACGTCCCGAAAGCCCATCTATTAATGAGATTACAGGTTTACGTACTACTACAACACCAATTCCAACCATCACCCCCCCCATAATTCCGTAACCTACCATACTCTCCATGATTTCACTCCCAATTACGAATGAAATAACTCCTAGGCTGGTGAATACTGCAGTTCTAAATGTCGCCCTTAATTTCTTATCGATTCCAAAAACAGAATCTTTCAAACTTGCATGAACGAACATCAAAGCTTCAAAAGAAATCGCAAGTGGCATAATCGCAAGTGATGAAGTCCAAAGGAAAAACGTAATTCGCTCCAAGTTGGTTCGATCATCACCAAATTGCAGTGACAAATTGTCTCCGAAGGTGAGCATTTCTCCACCATTCAGTAATGGGAAAAT
Organism: Methanobacteriota archaeon; assembly: GCA_002708695.1. Lineage (GTDB taxonomy): Archaea > Thermoplasmatota > Poseidoniia > Poseidoniales > Thalassarchaeaceae > MGIIb-N2. The sequence continues at coordinate 7,531 of PAOZ01000006.1, forward strand.
AACCACTAAGAGGAGTGCATATACCATACTTATGAGTATTTTACCTAGAAATCCAATGTACAACGATCTGTTTGTCAGCGTATCACTTCTGTCAGCAGAATCACTTTCTAGCATTGCTGAACGGAATAAAAACAATGCCAAAATACTGGCTGGTGCTTGGGTCAATCCGATTAACCAAAGAGCAGGAGGTTCATCAGTAATAAGCGCCTCAAAAGCACTAGGACAAGTACCAATATCTGATTTGACCTGAAGCATAGTTTCAGTTATGCCTCCAAACCAAGACTGCAAAACGGGAGGACTATTCACCCCCTCACATATAATCCAAGCCCCATTTGCTATTTCTATTCCCTCTTGACCCCGAATCAGAGTCCAAATCAGTAAGCCAACAATCGGTACTACATACCACACCTTCTTTTGGAGTGTTTCAGAATACAATGATTGGAATCGATTCACCTTATAGTAAACGGGAAATGAAAGGTATAACATGACTGATGTAATGATTGCAAACATGTAAACATCGAATTTCATGAACCACAAGAATTCCCATAACCACTCAAATTTTGGCCCATTAGGGAAAAAGTCCCAAAAAAGGACAGTAGCCTTTAGTGCCTCAAAGATAAGCAATACAAACATAAATCGATTTTCGAACCCTCTTGGATTTGCTCTTATAATTAGAAAACTAATCCCACACATCCAGATGAGAACAATTCCAGAAAAAATAGAAATTATTTGCCTGTAACCGTAGAGACTATCTGCATCAAAAACACTGACATAGTGGGCGATAATATCCTCTAACATCACTGTTCACCGTAATGTCTCCATTGTGAACCATCCCACCATTCTATTGAATCATCTGTTAGCTTTCTCCAGGTGTAACCGCGTTCATCAGTCCACTGTTGAACAACTGACTTACTCTCCTCGACGATATTTTCATCAAAATTAACAGAGTTAGTAAGAACAAAATTATTTTCAATTTCATCCACTCTTTCATCAGTTATTCCGTACGCTGTAGCCAATGTTGTCAATAATACTCTTTCATTATCTGTAATTTTATTATCTTGTAATGAGGTAGAAAATAATTCAAGATATTCTTTTTCTTCAGGAGTATAATCAGACGGAATTAGACTATTGGAAAATCCATCAAGTATTCCGATTACTGGCTTCCTAACCATAAACAAGCCAACACCCAAGGCCACTCCACCAATCAATCCAAATCCAAGTACATTTTCCATTATTTCGCTGGCGGCAATGAAAGAAATCGCACCAACACCAGTAAAAACAGTATTGGTAAATGTTTTTCTTAATTTTTCATCAATCCCAAGAACAGTGTCTTTTGTTGATGCATATACAAACATCATTGCTTCGAAACCAACCCCAATAATCGGTAGTGATAAATTGGTAGTCCAAATGAAATATTTTACATTCGCCATGACAGATCTGTCGACATATTTCCATTCTGCTTGCGCTATGAATCCAGCTGGGCCGCCATTAATCAATGGTAAGATTATGAGTATTGTTGAAAAGAAAATTGTATTTGCAATTACTTTACCCATGAATCCTGTGTAAAACGTCTTTGAAATTAGTTCGTTATTACTATCTATGTCACTTCGTTTAATCGTGATTCGAATTAGAATAAGGGCAACAATAGATACAGGTGTTCCCATAAGAGTCAGGAACCAAAGCCCTACACGTTGGTCACTTATTACACTGTCAAATACAGCAGTACATGTCCCAATCGAACTACGTATGTTTTCTGCTTCAGCAGTAACTTGCCCATACCACACGTTTAGAACTGGTTCAGCACCTACCGCGGAACAACTTAGCCATGAAGCATTTTCCAAAATAAAAGGGGACGTATCCTTGATTAACACCCAGGTTGTAATTCCAATAATGGGGGCAACCCACCACGCAAATTTTTGGACTCTTTCGTTATACATAAAATTCAAAAAATTAATTCTAAAATATACAGGAAATAATAGATAAAGAATTACTGCTGTAATGTTTGCTATCATGAAACCATCGATTTTTAAAATCCATAATACATCCCAAATCCCCTCAAATTCAACACCATAAGGCACGATATTACTGGCCTGCCAAACTCCCTTGAGCCCCTCAAAAAGCAGTAATGTGCCGATGAATCTATTTTGTAGGCTTGTTGTATCTGATTTTAATACTAAATAAGAAAGACCAATAATCCATACAACAATTACTAATGCAATCCAATTTATGACCATATCTAGTCCAAAAAAACGATCAGCGCCAAACGCTCTTACATAATGTTCTGCAAGAGTAGCCACATATTGCCGTAAATGGATTATGATATAATTCTTAATCCGTATTTCTCTTTCAAAATAATAATTCAATCACTCGTTTTGTTGCTGCTAAAATTAGTACTATAACTAACAAATGTCGTATTGTTTTTTCAGGTGCATATACAGATCCAAAACGAGATCCTAAAACCCCCCCTAAGATTACTACAAATGAAAACGGAAGTAATGTATCAAAATCAATCACCAACTGTCCTGAAATTCCAGCACCGATTATTCCTGCGGCTGAATTTACCCAGATAAATAAAGCTGAAGTGGCTGCAACATTTTTTGCAGAAGCCCATTTATTCAACAACATAATTGGTGAAAGGAAAACTCCACCACCAATACCAATTATTCCACTAACAAATCCAATTCCTCCTCCAATTGGTAAAGAAACTCGAGTTGGTGGAATTTTCAATTCATTACGTTCTAGTTGATTATTTGTTTTCAATAATCGCCATGCTGCCCAAATCAATACAATCGAAAGTAATGTATCATATATCGCTCCATCAACAAGCAAATATCCACCAATTAATGCGAAGGGAATACTTGTAATTATGAAAGGCCAAGTTAATTTTGGAACATGAAATCCTTTTTGATAATAATTGAAAAAAGCAATACCTGCAACAATCAAATTTAGGCACCAAGCATGTTGTTTTAACCACCCAACTTCCATCATACCATAACTAGTAAGTGATAAAATTGCTAAATATCCAGAAGCGCCTCCGTGCCCTACACTAGAATACAACCCTGCCACTACAAATAACCCGAACAATAACACCACAAATTCGAGTTCCATACTCTGGTCAAACATCAAGAGGTTATCATTCATTTGCGGCGAGATAAAAGAATGGAAAGTAATCCCGATAACATGGAGGAGAACGTCACGATTCAGCGAGCCTTGGAAATTCTATCCCAATTTCCTATACTTTCAGACACAGAAATAATTGAAGTTTCCAAAGCCCACAATCGAATATTATCTGATGATGTTGTAGCATTGGTCGATTCACCTCCTTTTGATAATTCATCAATAGATGGTTGGGCAATATTGAGTTCTGATGATCCACATAATAGAAGAGAAGTAGGGGTTGTTTTTGCTGGAGATCCAATCCCTCGTCAATTACAATCGGGAGAAGTATTTCGAATTATGACAGGAGCTCCAACACCCCCAAATGCAGATGCATTGGTAATGGTTGAAGATGGAATACATGGGGTTGCTAGAAAAAATTTCATTAGATTACAAGGAGAAAATATTAGTAAAGGAACAATTGCATTGACTAAAAATACAATACTTTCTCCATCATGTTTAGCATTGTTAGTGACTTTAGGTCATTCAACAGTTTCTGTATACTCTCAACCTAAAATTTCGATTATTTCCACAGGAGATGAATTGGTTAAACCAGGAGAAAAATTACAACCAGGGCAAATTTATGAATCCAATTCAATTTCATTAGCAGCTTTAGTTCATCAAGCAGGAGCCAAACCAACAATTCATAATTCTTCAAGAGATGATATTGATTCAATTCGAGAATTATTTGATCAATGTGCCCAATCTAGTGATTTGATTTTAACATCAGGTGGGGTTAGTATGGGAGACCATGATTTCGTCCGCCGATTATTAATTGAAGAAGGAGAACCACATTTTTGGAAAGTAAAAATGCGACCCGGAGGGCCACCTATATTTGGAGTGTGGAAAGGAATTCCAATACTCGGTTTACCTGGAAACCCAGTATCAAGTCATGTGGTTTTTCTTACTCTAGTGGTTCCATGGTTAAGTCACCCAGCATTATTTTACAAAAAAATACGTGTACGTTTACAATCTGAATTAAAGGGGGCACAAGAAAAAACTGTTTTTAGGAGATTAAAAATTAATTCAGATGATGAATTATTTGCTACCACTCATTCACACCAAGGTAGTGGTAACATCAATTCCATGGTAGTACATGATGCACTTTCGATATTACCTCCAAACACGAATGGAAATATAGNTGACATTATCGATGCATTGTGGTTGATTGATTAATCGCATTTCTATATTCAATTCAAGCAACGAGTCCTTAAGGGTGGACGTATTGAAATGGATTATGAAGAAGACAATCATGAAGCAATATTGGCGACTCCAACAATCCCAATCTATTGCATCTTTATTTTTGTGGACGTCTACAATCACTTTGTTAGTTTGGCCTTATGTAAGTTGGAGATTTGATCCAACTGCAACATTTTTGGGAATTTCCATGACATACTGGGGATTGATTAGTATAGCAGCTCTTGTTATTTCAGCCATATTTTTCATTGGTTATGCTTATGATCAAGTCCTTTCCCTTTGGAAAGACCATCGCACTGTCGATACTGAAAGAAATCCATTTGCTACTTACCAATTAATGCCTCAAACAGCAATTATTGTGGGACATTTGAACGAACTTCTCCGTCGTCAAGCACCCGATGATGAGGAAGTAATAGCTAGTTGTAAATGGGTTGATGAATGGCTTGCATGGTGTTGTGAGCAAGAGATTTGGGACAGAAGTCAAAATTTTTGGGACCAAAACCTCCCTTCACAAGTCCCTCCCCTTTCTTTCCTCCCTGGTAATGTTGCAGCGGCTTCTCGAGAACGGAATGCTAAAAGAATCGATGAGGATGATTGAAAGGTGTCCCTAAATGATGCACCATTTAGCAGTGGCAGTTCGTGCATTGGATCCTCCCGGTGGTGGAGCCGAACGTTCTCTTTCTACCCTACTTCGTGGAGTATCAATCGAAGGAAAGGGGTTTGACTCATCCGCAATATATTCACCTTTACACCCGTTACCTAAACTAACATCTCAAACAATGCAACCATGGAAAATATCAACACTTTATTCAAAAGATGGTGGAGAAAAAACAGATCTTCTTACTTCTGAAATTTCATCACATAGGGTTGAATTAAATTCAGAATCATTAGTATCTGGTTTAGCATGGAGATTACGATCAAAACGCTCAGGACATCCAAATTCCTTTTTCCTCAAAAAACACTTTCGTCGTATTAATTTACAATTTTATCATGAAGTATCTAATTGGCTTGAATCATTCGATATACTCCCAACATTGGGATTAACTCAACTGGAATGGTCTGCTGGTGCAGCACGCGCTTTTCGAGAACGTAACATTCCATATCTTCTATTTGTTAGAGACGACATACCTTCTAGATTCCCTTCAATATTTAGAAAAGCGATTGAAGACGCAATTTGTGTTTGTACTGCAGGAGAAGGATTAGGCAAACAAGTCTCTTCCCAATTTTCATTGAAAATGAATGTCAATATTCCGTTACCAATTGATTATTCCCGTAGATTTGAATCAATAGAAAACGTAGAAAAAATAAGAAAAATAGGTTTAGAAAAAAGAAGAGAAACCAATTCACTTTCTTCTCCACATTTCACTATTATTGGTATTACACCAGAGAAAGGTTTGCGCACATATCACAAACTCTTCCCTTATTTGTTAAAACAATGGCCTGAAGCACATTTTCATATTTACGGATCCGGATCATATGTTGAAGAATTGGGCAGGTATAGAAATACAACTCTTCACGGACACATATCAGTTGAACACGCTTTTGCAGAAACGGACGTTCATGTTCTGATTGTTGAATCAACAGGGTCTTGGGGCCGAGTAATCAATGAAGCAGGTCTATTTTCAATCCCTACAGTCACATGTTCAATAGGCTCACAGCCAGAAGCTGTGGGTGATGGAGGAGTAATAATTCCAAATCATCATGATCTTTTATCTTTTGAAGAATCTTTGAGGAAATGTTGGAATGAAAGGTATCAATTAGGGAAACTTGCTTTACAACATTCTGGAGTAACTGATCATCGACGCTCTGTATCAATATTTAGGTCATTATTGGAAGATATTGTTTCTGAAATGTAAGGAACCGCTCATATATACGTCATCCTACGCCGTAGCATGACTCAATTAGACAAGGTCCCAATGGGTCGGATGTTTATTGATGATGAAATGAGAGAAACAACTCTCCGAATTCTAAATTCTGGATATTGGATTAAAGGCCCAGAATCCAAAGCATTTGGCTCAGAATGGGCAGAATATTGTGGTGCATTAGGGGGAGTTCCATGTAGCAATGGGTCTGTTGCATTAATTGCCGCACTCCATGCACTTGATATTGGACCAGGTGATGAAGTAATTGTTCCTAGTCACACATACATAGCTAGTGCAACATGTATCTCATTAGTTGGTGCAACACCCGTGTTTGTTGAAATTGAAGAAGAGTATTACACTCTAAAAATTGATTCTGTAAAACAAGCAATCACCCCCAAAACAAAATGCATTATAGCTGTTCATTTGTATGGACAACCAGTGTCACCAACGATTTTTGAATTTGCTCAAGAACACAATATACCAATAATTGAAGACGCAGCACAAGGACACGGAGCATCATTGAATGGTCAATCAATAGGATCATTTGGAAATATTGCCACCTTTTCCTTTTTCCCAAGTAAAAATATGGCAGTTGGTGGAGATGGAGGTGCAATTCTCGCCAATAACTCTGAAGAATTACTACAAAGAATCTCTACTTTCATTGATCATGGACGATCTGACAAATATCGAAACGATGTTCTTGGGACAAACTTCCGTCTTTCTGAAATTCAATGTGGAATTGGACGAATTCAACTAAAACACTTGGAATCTTGGGTAACTCGTCGTAATGAAATAGCGAATAAATATCTCGAAGCATTTTCAGAATTAGAAATCAAAATACCTAGGATTCGAGAGGGAGCAGTCCATGCTTGGCATCAATTTGTTTTGAGAGTGAATAATCGAGACAAATTCATAGAACATATGAGCAATCATGGGATTTCAACAGGCATTCATTACCCAATTCCTTGCCATTTACAACCTGTGTTTTCAGACCACCCTCAAGGCAGTAGGGGTCAATTAGAATTCACCGAACAACTTTGTGATGAAATTGTATCGATCCCAGTCTTTCCTTTATTGACAGACCAAGAAGTTGAGAGAGTAATTGAAGCAGTATCATCATTCTGAACGTTTTCGATTATTCCCTCGATAACCCCTTCTTTGACTTCGTCTATCTCTACGTTTTTTTCTTCCCTTTTTTTCTTCTCCCCAATTTCTTGGAGAATCATTTGAATTTGAAAAGCGCCTTTTACGCTTGCCTTGCTTGGAATAGTCTGGCCTTCCCCCACCTCGTCTATCACGCCTTCTTGAATTCCTTTGTTTTGATTTTTGATTATGTTTATTTTTCACTCTTTTTGAGCGCGGCTCTACTAACTTGAACTCTTTTTTCTCTAAATCATCTGGGTGAGGATCGGAGAATCTTTTCTTTATTCCAACTTCTTTTTGAATTCTATCATATCTTCTTTTTTCATTTCCTTTAACTAAAGAAATAACAACACCAGTAGAGCCAGCTCTTGCAGTTCTCCCACTTCTGTGTTTGTACACTTTAGCATCATCAGGAGGATCATAATGAATGACACAATTAATCTCCTCTACATCTATTCCTCTTGCTGCAACATCTGTTGCTATCAAAACTCTACTTTGTCCACTGATGAATTTACTCATTGCCCTATCTCTTTGTCGTTGATTCAACCCACCATGTAATGTAGATAATTCAACCCCCTCCTCTTTCATTTCACTACCTAATCGATCAACACCTCTTCGAGTTCTACAGAAAATAATACTTCTACCTGCCCTCATTACAGATTTTATTGAAATTTCAGTTTTCATGTATGGTTTTACTTTCCAAAATAAATGCTCCATACTATCCATACTAATTTCTTCAGGCCCAATACCAATTATTTCTGGTTCATCTTGATACATATCAACAAGTTTCGACACATCATCATCTAAAGTTGCACTAAAGAGAATCATTTGGGGCTTCTTTCCACAACTTTCAATGATATCACAAACAGGATCCATGAATCCCATATCTGCCATCCGATCTGCCTCATCTAAAACAACAATCTCAATATCTTCTAACGTCAAAGCACGCTTATCCATTAAATCCAACAGACGACCGGGGCACGCAACCAATATTTCTACACCCCTTTCCAAACCACTCCGTTGCTTTCCATACGAAGTTCCTCCATAAACAGATAAAACATCCATTTCATATTTTGAAGCCAACGGGCTTAACACGTTTCTAATCTGTTCTGCCAATTCTCTTGTTGGCGTTAAGATTAGTGAAGTTGGTCGCTTTGGTTTTGCTTGTGAAACCATCTCAATCAATGGTAAACCAAATGCTAGTGTTTTACCTGAACCAGTGGGAGCCCTACAACAAATATCTCTACCTTGCATTGCACTAGGAATAGATGCAATTTGAACTTCAAAAGGCTCAGTGATTCCTTCATCCGATAAAGATTGAACCAATTTTGGCCCGATTCCTAAATCTGAAAATCGAACCACTGAAAACCCAACGTTAAGTTGCGCCCGCCCTCTCTATTTAGTATAGGTAGTGTAAATCCCAACCACTAATCGCTAATACTGTGACCTTTACCCATAACCATGGGCGAACCACGTCGACTATCTAGTGGAATCGTTGATGTTGATTTTGGTGAAGATGTTACTATTGTTGAACCAGTCAATCTCTATGGTTGTTCAATATCAGATTCTGTATTTATTGGACCCTTTGTAGAAATTCAAAAAAATGTCTCAATTGGTGCTCGAACTCGTATTCAATCTCATGCATTTATTTGTGAATTAGTAACAATTGGAGAAGATTGTTTCATCAGTCATGGGGCCATGTTCATCAATGATACATTTAGTTCAGGTGGCCCAGCTAGAGGCAATCAATCCAAATGGAAATCAACAATAATCGGAAATCATGTGAGCATAGGAACGAATGCGACAATCATGCCTGTGAAAATATGTGATAATGTTGTGATAGGAGCTGGATCTGTTGTAACAAAAAACATCACAGAACCAGGCAATTATGCTGGCAACCCTGCACGTAAAATCGAGAATTAATATCCTAATTGATTTTGAAAACCAGTTGCTGTCAATGCCATTTCAACACGTTTCATACCCTCTAAACCAACATCTCCTCCATTTAATGTTGGACCAACACGTTCACCAATTGAACGAAGAATAAAATCTCGGAGCTCAGCAGTTAGTGCTGGCTCTCCATCAGGAATCTCAATTCGTTTTCTTGGCGCTGAACCAAATCCACCAAATTCATCACCATACCCATCATTTGGATGTTGATGTAACCATAATCCATTATGATCCAAATAATCTAAAGAAATACTTCCATCAGTTCCAATGATTTGCAAAGAACGAACCTTTCCACGCACACGACTTCTCCATGATAATTCAACAAATCCAACAACCCCTCCTTCAAACATCATTTGTAATGATGCATGATCTTCAATCCCTTTGATTTTTGATTCTGTAGCAACCCCTTGGATTGAATCAGGCTCAACACCTCCTAAGATATCACAACAAATATCAAAATCATGAATTCCGAGTGCTGCAATCACCCCATTGTCTAGTCTCGGCTCTCTACTTGCAAGACGCTCACTGATCATATGTTTTACATTCCCAATAATTCCATTTTTGACTAATTCTGCAGCCTTTCTAACCCCTGCGTGGTGTCGGAAAACATGGCCCACTAACAGCAAATTACCAGTATTTTTTGCGCATTTGATCACCTCTTCTGCTTCGGAAGTATTCATTGCAAGAGGCTTCTCAACCAATACATCCAATCCACTTTCCAACATCATAATAGCTAGAGAAGCATGACTTGGAGTAGGGGTTGCAATTGTAACCATTGAAACACCTAATGAAGGCAACTCCATTGGGTCTGTTGCGTATTCACAACCAAATTCTTCTCCAATTTCAATAGCACGTGACATATTACTATCACACACAATTACTTTGTCAATCAATCCTTCATTTTTTAGCGAGCAAAAAGTTCTGACATGGTTTTTACCCCAATAGCCAGTTCCGATAACACCGACTACAACCATGTTCATTCCGAACAACCCATAGTTGATGAGTACCTCGCTGAAACCAATCATTACAATTTATTCGCAAAAGGGCTTAGGATGAACTATGAGGGGCCATGTTTGGGCACTGATTCTCCTTTTTATCGGCGCTAGCTTCTCTGGTTGCTTTGGAGAAGAATCTTCTTCAGAAGACATAGAAACACCCCCTTATACATCTATTTGGGACCGTCATACATTAGAATGGAATACCACTGGATCATACAGCATGGTCCTTGAAACAGGTCCATATTCTCCTTTATCTGTTCAAGAAACTCTAATCCCAGTTGACACATCTGAAGTTTGGGAAACAGGCCCATCATCAGCTGAAGTACACTTATCATATTGGCTTCCAAGCAACACCGAAACCGGAGAAAAAGTACCAGTAATCGCAGTAATTTCTCCATATTTTTCTTACGGCCCTCAAGGCAGTGAATCAACACCCACAAATATTGTTAGTGCTGGAAGAGGAGAATTTATTTTCGATAATTTTGTTCCTCATGGTTATGCCTTCGCTCAGGTTGCAGTATTTGGAACTGAAGAAAGTAGTGGGTGTTTTGATTATCGTGGAGCAGGTGAAGGCCTAGGCATTCATGCTGCTGTTGAATGGTTAGGAACCCAAGAATGGAGTAATGGAAATGTAGGTTTGTATGGTAAATCATACGAAGGAGCAACTCAATGGGAGGCTGCCGCCATGGGTAGTGAATACTTGAAAACAATAGTACCAATTTCAGGAACTACTGCACTACATCCTTTATTGTATAAGAATGGAAGTGCTGAAGCAAGATCCCAAGTCATGCATATGAATTATTTTTCTAGTACTGTAGATTATAATGAAGATGATTTAGACAACGTTTGTCCAGATATTGTAGAAGGTTTGTTTGCAGGCCCTGTGACTTATATTGGGGGAGAAATGGACCCATATATGGCTAGTTATTATGAAGAACGAAGCCACATCGATAAGGCATTTAACAATTGGAATGGAAGTATATATTGGGTTCAAGGAATGCAAGATTGGAATGTAGATCCCCACCAAGTATTTGGTGGCCCTATTGGAACAAATTGGTATTCTGATTATGCAAATTCAGGTTATGATGTAAGGGGAATTCTCGGTCAATGGGGTCACGATTATCCTGATCAATGGCAAAAGCACGATGATATTGACAGTGGATATGGAGCTGAAGCGTTTGAAAATATGACAAGATGGGATTGGGCTCAAGATTTGTTTGAATGGTTTGAATATTATCTTCAAGAAAGAGGACCAAAGCCAGATATGACTGCTCAAATTCAACGAAATGATGGGCATTGGAGAATAGAAGAGATTTGGCCACCAACTGATTCAGAACCCCTCCAAATTGATCTTGGAGATTGTGATTATGATGGAACGTTTGTTGGTGGAGGGCCACCTGTTGTGGGAGGGGGCCAAACAATAACCATTAATTGTCCAGATATCAATCCAAATTCTGCAATCCATATTTCTGGTTTACCTACAGCACATCTTTCAACAGTTCCATCATTTGATGGAGGTCAAATATTTATTGAAATGCAAGATTTAGAAACAGGTTTGCGTTTAGGTCATGCAACAATGGATGTTAGATATCATGCAGGAGGATCTGAACCACAAACAGTAACTCCTGGAAATGAAGTAATTATGATGATGGAATTCCAAGCTATAGATGCACTATTACCTGCAGGACATGGCATCCGTTTAATTTTGACAGATACTGGAGAAGACTATCTAGCACCAGCATGTGGTTCAGCATGCACCTTACATGTACTTCCTTCATTGTCTGAACTTACTTTACCTATTATCGATCGTACAAATTCTACTACCCTTATTGTTCCATCACCATCTGAAAATTAGTTGATTGATATATTTTAACGACGAGATTAAAACCATTAACAGGAGAAATTACACATGTCTCCTTCAATTAATAGTTCAAAGGTTTTGGTTTTGACAGATTTTTATCCAGTAGGACTCCATGAAACTTTCATTACTCCAGAATTAGAAACCCTCTCATCACTTTTTGACTCTGTTACAATAATTCCTACAAACTTAGAATCAAATATTGAAGAAGGAATTCGAAAAGTTCCTAAAAATGTTAATATTCTAACAGAAATGTGGAAAGAAGCACGTAAAAAATGGTCCAAAATGTCAAAATTAACAAAATTATCTCTCTCTAAATCATTTATTTACTCATCTTTGAAAGAAAAAAGAAAATATTCTTCACCAATTTTTACAACATTAGGAGAAGCTGCATATGCTTGCCACCTTTCAAAAGAAATAGAACAGGCAATAAATATTGAAGAATACCAAGCAATCTCTTCTTTTTGGTTAAATCGACCTGCTTTTATTGGTGCAATTTTAAAGAAAAAACACCCACATCTTCGATTTCTTTCTAGAGCACATAGAGGAGATATAATTCCCAACCAAGGTAGTAAAACAATACCTTTCCAACCACTCGTGATGAATTATGTTGACGAAATCCATGTTGTTTCACAAGATGGAGTGAATATATTACAATCTATTCATCCCCATGCATCTGAGAAAATTATTGTTGGGCGGATGGGAGTGATAAATCAAAAACAAACACCACATCGTTCTATTGACGGATGTCTTAGAGTAATTTCAATGTCTAGAGTCGTAGATGTAAAACGAGTTGATTTGATTTCTAGATCACTTTCTTTAGTTTCAAGACCTATACATTGGACACATTATGGGACTGGACCAGGTATGGATGAGTTGGAAGAATTAACATCCCTTTTACCAGATAATGTCGATGTTTCATTACCTGGTTTTGTTGAATCTCATGATGAAATTCATACAGTATTACGATCAAAACCATGGGATATTTTGTTGAATGTTTCAACATCAGAAGGAGTTCCAGCCGCTATCCAAGAATGTTTTTCATATGGTATTCCTGCGATTGTTACCAAAGTAGGGGGTAACCCAGAAATTGTAGATTCATCATGCGGACACCTTCTTTCACCCAATCCTACTCCAGAAGAAATAGCAACAATTCTAGAAGAGTGGAATATAGATAATGAGTCAATGCGAACGGCTGCAATTAATCGACAACGTGACAAATTTGATATTCAAAAGAATGCGAAAGAATATGCAAATTCTCTTCTCAAGAAAGTGTAAGGTATCCAAGGGGTTGAAATCCACCCCACCAGTCTCCTGAGTATGGGGAAACCCTTCTTCTCTGATCCCAAACACCTTTCATACATTGAAGGTGAAGAATTTAGCCCAGCCCTCTCAATTGATTTGAGTTTCCTTCCTTCAGAACCCAACAATTCACGACAAGATACTATTTGTTCTCTTGTTTCAGACACTAAAGTGTTGCATATTGGTTGTACTGACCACCTTCCAGTAATTGATGAAAAAATAAAAACAGGAAGACATTTACACATGGCTTTGCTTAGTGTTTGTAAAAAAGTGATAGGAGTAGATATTGATCAACCATCAATAGATCATTTAACTCTAAATCACAAAGTATCTGATCTTTACAATGTTAATTTAGTTACAACGACATCCAACAAAATTCCGTTTTCTGACGAAGCACCATTTGACTTTGCTATAATGGGGGAAATTGTAGAACATCTTGACAACCCTGTCCAATTTTTATCAAAATTAAGAACTGAACACGGATCTCTTTTCAACAAATTAATTGTAACAGTTCCTAATGCATTCAACTATAATGTTTTGAAACAATGGAAAAGAGGCAAAGAAACGATTAATTCAGATCATCGATTTTGGTTTTCACCATACACAATCACTCGTGTTTTGAGTGCTGCAGGATACAAAGTAGAATCAATTAGGATGGCCGACGTATCCCAAAAAATGGATATTTTTTCTAGAGCATTAAATCGATTTTATTCAACAATAGGATCATCAAAACGCTTACGAGTCCCACAAAAGTTTGGAGCCACAGTAATTGCAATAGCATCTCAAAATTGAATTAAAAGATGTTGTGTTGAATAACATCCATTCAAATAGACTACAATTACGCAACGATTTATGGAGAGCGGTTCAGACCCTTCTGTCTTCGAAAACCGCTTTTTATACAAAGCCGGATTATTGGCCCACGACTATCGAAAATTAGTATTTTCTTTGGGGTTAATTATTTGCCTTTCACTTGGTTCTATGAGTGTATTTTTAGTTCCTGAATGGTCAGAAGCTTTTGGTGAAGGAGATATAGAATCTGCAAATGGTTTTGCTATAATGGACCAATCCTTTTCAAGTTCTGAAGATCAAAGTGCTCAAAGATTCTACATTTTAGTCCGTCATAATACTTCATACAATGATTCTATTGTTCAAGAATCTGTTATCGACACATTAACTCCGATTGCATCAGATTCGAGTGTATCAATCACTTATCCTTGGACAGTTGATCAAGGAAATATTAGTAATTTTGTTAGTGATGACGGCCAATATTCACGAACCTTGGTTTTAGTTTCACAAGATAGAAGTCCTGCAAAAATTTTCTTGGCTAAACATTGGGAAGAAATGGCAAATACAATAGATACTGCAGAGGAAGAACATGATTTGGAAATATGGATAACAGCAGATTTAGCAACAGATACTACTTTTGATATGAGATTAAAACAAGACCTAATCAGTTCAGAAGTAATTGCTTTACCATTTGTATTCATGCTTTTGTTAATCGTTTTTGGCTCTTTTGTAGCGGCTTTTTTACCATTAGGAATAGGGGTACTAACAGTCATCAGCGCTCTAGGAATTACAATTTGGCTTTCAACTCTTGAAAGTACAAATGTGAATAATTTCGCTTCTAATATCATTACTTTACTTGGAGTGGGTGTTTCTATTGATTATTCTCTATTTATTGTATATCGCTATCGTGAGGAACTTTCCCAAGGTCACGATACAAGAACTGCAATTGCAATTACGACAGCTACAGCAGGAAAAGCAGTGGTATTTTCTGGTTGTACTGTAGCGGTTGGGTTACTTGGGTTGTTGTTTTTCGTAAATACAGAATGCCCATCCTTTGGCATAGGTGGTACATTGGCAGTATCTATGGCAATGTTAACCTCAGTAATTATGCTCCCTGCTCTTCTTGCGATGTTGGGCCCGAAGATCAATTCATTGCGAGTACCATTTGGGATGAAAGACACAGTTGCAGAAGACGGAATCTGGTCAACTATTGCAACAACTGTAATGAAAAGACCTCTTACCATTTTAATTCCAATATTGATTTTATTGGTTGGTGCAGGCACCCCATTTCTTCAAGCAGAGTATGGAATAACTAGCATCCAATCCTTACCACCAAATGATATGTCAAGAAATGGCTTAGATGAAATGAAAGAAATATGGTCAGAAGGCTCTGATAACAACATATTCCTCATTATAGAATTAGAAGAAGATACGGATCCACTTTCTCCTGAAAATATTCGAGAAGTCCACACATATGCATCTCAAATATATTCAGACAATCAAACATTTTCAGTTCTAGCACCTGGTTTTGTAGATCCAAACATGGATGCTAACTCAACAATCGCATTCTGGCAAGCACCTTCAGAATTTTTAACGGTGGAGCAGAATGCACAACGAGAATCACTTCGAGAGACATTTTTCACTACAAAATCCAATCACACATGGATTTTAGTTACTCTCTCAATTAATTGGAACACACCTGAAGCGTTCGAGTATGTAGAACAAATAAGATCAGATCGTGACGCAGGAGAAATTGAATTGTTTGGTGCTGAAAATGAACACATAATCATCAGTGGTTTGGCTGCATATAATGTTGATATGTTAAACGCAGTAGTGGATAATCTACCTACATCAATGATTTTCATATTTATTTCAACATGTATCCTTCTTTTCCTTCAAGTAAGATCTGTTATTATTCCTTTGAAGGCGATTATGATGAATATTTTGAGCATTACAGCAACATTTGGAATGTTGGTATTTGTATTCCAAGAAGGGTCACTAGGCCTTGATGAAATTATGAATTTTACACCTCAACCAATTAATCCAACAACTCCTGTGATGTTGTTTTGTATTGTATTTGGACTTTCAATGGATTATGAGGTATTGATGCTTTCAAGAATTCACGAAGAATGGGAAAGAACAGGAGATAATACCAAAGCGGTTGCAATGGGATTACAAAAAACAGGCCGTTTAATCACTGCTGCAGCTCTAATCATGATATTGGTATTTTCAGCACAAATTTTTGCCTCAATTGCAGTAATCAAACAATTCGGGCTTGGTTTAGCATTAGCAATTTTTGTGGATGCAACCTTTGTCCGCGCTCTTGTTGTACCCGCAACCATGCGCTTAATGGGCCCTCTTAATTGGTGGGCGCCATCATTCTTACAAAAAAAATCAAGTGAAAATATTTCAAATGACGATAGTGATGAATTCTAATCTCCCACCAGTTAATTGATATTCATTTCAAAACCACATCTATTACAACTACCATGAGTTCCTATTCCGACTTGCTGTACTAGTAAACTAATACTCCCACAACTAGGGCATTCTTCCTTCCACGAATTCATGAAAATTCAACAACATCACCTTATATAAAATCCATAATGGTTCCATAAAATATGAGAATTAGCAAAGATCTGAACCTAACTCATCTAACAACATTATCAATTCTGCATCTTCAGGCATATGCATGATTGCTTGTTGTGCTGCAACAAAAGCAGCTCTAGAATTACGTTGCATTAGGTGCGCTCTTGCCATGTTTGACCATGGATGTCCTGGACTCAACGATCTTTCAGTATTGATGGCAGCTCTAAACCAAGACATTGCCTCTTCGACTTTATGCTCTGACAACAACAATGCACCAATATCATTCCATGGATCACCCAAATGCGGATCAGTTTCTATCGCTCTTTTACACCAAGCCATTGCTTCCTCTCTATCTTCTCTTATACCAAAAGTCCAACCAATCATGGTTGCTGCTTCTGCGGACGGTCGTAAGTTGAATGATGCACCAAAATGTTCAGCAGCATAATCAAACATTCCAATATTTTGCATCACATTCCCCATTCGAAAAAGTCGGTCCGCCATTACAGCATCAAGATCAGTTGAATCAGAATAGATTCCCATTGATATCCATAATTGATCCATTGCTTCTAACAACCGAATTGGTCCTGCTCTATCTCGAAGTGAATGATCCCCAATTCCAATCCACGAATTATCTCTAGATGCTTCTCCAATTTCAGCTCTCAATTGTAAATCTGAAAGGCCCCCATTAGATGAGGTATCTGCAATACTTCTGTATATTCTTGGGTCTAATTCATCAGCAGCCCACATTGTTACTGACTCAACAAATAAACCACCTTCTTCATTTGGAATTACAGCTTTGATTAACGAAGCACCTTCTGGACCAACAGATACTACCCCTACTCCAGTTTTACTCAAT
Source organism: Methanobacteriota archaeon (assembly GCA_002708695.1). GTDB lineage: Archaea > Thermoplasmatota > Poseidoniia > Poseidoniales > Thalassarchaeaceae > MGIIb-N2. The sequence continues at coordinate 25,225 of PAOZ01000006.1, forward strand.
CTCCTCATCAATCGTCTTGGAAATTCTTGACAAGCACCTGTAATAAGAATCCGGTCCCATTCTTCTTTACTTTCTTCAATTTCCTTAATTTTTACACGTTCTATTCCATGGAATTCTACTTTACATCCATTATTTATTGCCAATAAATCCAATCCTCTATCTTTCCAATTAATTTCTAGAAATCGTCGCCTTTCTTCATCTGCATCAATCACACAAATTTCTGAAGCACCTAGTCTTAGAATTAATTCAGTCCACCAACTACCTCTTGGTCCGATTAACAAAAACTTCACATTATTCTCCATCTGAAGTAATTGCATAATTTGTACAGTTTCATAATGACTGGGCAACAAAGCCCCTCGCTCATCTGCATATTTCCACCATGGAAGTGTAAGTGCGGATGATGCTAATCCAGGTATACCCAATCCACTGGGTAAAGGCCAGAGTGACAAACCACGGTCCGATGCTAACATTGCATTCCGTACTTTATCTTCAATTAGAACACCATTTTCTTCTAATCTATCTATTACAATTTCTTCTGTAGGTAAGACAGGGTATTCTCTACAATTAGGAAGGTTTAGTAAATCACAATCAGATCCATCAAATTCATCCCAATTTGAGGCCACGAACTAAATTCTGTAAGGAAGGACTTGAACTCAACTGGTAAATTTCACGATTTAATGAGGTTTTTTACCTATTCTTTTTCATGCCGAATAGCGCAATAAATCATCAACAGAATTTACGATAACATTTGGAGACCACGAATTATTTTCAACATCTTGTTGTGTTGCTTCTCCACTTAACACAAGCACACTTACTACTCCAGCAGCCTTGGCCATTTCCATATCAGTGTATAACCTATCCCCGATCATCGCAACTTTAGAAGGTGAAATCCCTTCCTCTTCTAATCTACTAAGAATCATTTCAGGTCTAGGTTTTCCTGTAATTATTGTTGGTTGAATACCTGTACTTAATTCAATCATTTTGAGCATAGAACCAACATCAGGCAATCCACCCATTGGAGATGGACAAACAACATCTGGGTGTGTGGCAACTAATGGAACATTTTGATGAAGTAATGATATGGCTTTAGTCAATTTAGCATAAGTTAGTTCTGTATCATACCCTAATACTACACAATCAACTCCTTCTTCTAAACACTCGATACCCGAATCAGTTAACATTTCTTTCATACCAATAGTTCCTAAACAATAGACTTTCATCCAATTCTTATTTTTCAACCATCGGATACAATCATGCGTTGAAAGCAAAATATTTTCAGAAACCACCTCCAATCCCATTGAATTCAAACTCAAAACATATTCTTTTACGGATTTACTAGAATTATTGGATAAAAAAATGGTTTTTACATTTTTTTCCTTACAACGTTGAATAAAATCAATTGCACCAGGAATGGGAACACCTCCCAAATGTATTGTACCATCCAAATCCAATAAAACAATTTCAATTCCATTCAAATTGGAATCCATTTTAATCATCACAAGATAATATTTCTAAATAACCATAGAGGGCTATGTAGCTTCTTCTGAGCTTCTTTAGATGCTAAAGCATCTGTTAAAGCATCTTGTAAAGCGGGTCGTTTTGCTGCCTTTTTTACGAACATATTCATCAAACGTTTTCTTTTTACAATTTTTTGAATTTTAAATGAATTACTCAACTCAGGTCCCAATTTTTCCCAAAGTTTGTTCATATATTCATTTGCCATTTCTTCAGGAAAACCATCGGCGTGTTTATCAGAATCAAATAATGAAACAGCCAATTTTGCAGATAATAAGGCATTTCCAACCCCTTCTCCACTAAATGGGTCAACCAAACTTGCAGAATCTCCAATACACATTGCACCTGCCATTGCAGTACGTCGAGGTTGTAATTTTGCTCCTTTTCTCGGACTTCCAAATGGTAGTTGCCAACCCCTTCCACTACCTTTAACCATGGTTGCATCGGCAAAACGATCTTTGAACAGAGGATGTTCGTGAATGAGTTTTTGTTGGAGTTTTCTCAAGGATTTCTTAACTCCTGTTTGTTTTTGTTGTTCTGAAAGCACCATCCCAATCCCGACATTTACTAGTCCTTTTTGTACGGGAAAAATCCACCAATAACCTGGTATAACATCATCAACAAAATGTAATTCAATAGATCCTTCATCATCTCCAACATCTTTCACTCCAGTCCAATATTCTCTATATGCTCCACAATAGTGGTCATCATCCGTCAAAACCTCTCCATTTAATTCCTCGACGACTTTTTTCGCGACCGGACACTTCCAACCCCCTGCTCCAATTACAAGTGGAGCAGAATGAGAAGAGACGACCTCTCCTTCTATCATAACACCAGTAATGTGTGGGTTCGGTTCAGATTTATGAAGGACATCAATTACTTTAGTTCCCTGAACTACTTTCCCTCCATTTTCAATTACTAATTCAGTGGCTCTTTTGAACATCATATAATCGAATTGTTTTCTTGGAAGCGCATATCCTGCTTCTTTACGTTCAACATCTTCTTTAGGTAGAGCAATAGTGACGTTTTGACCATTTGAACTACTGAATAACATACCAGTTACTCTAAAATGAGGTGTGGACTCAATCATTTCTTTCACTCCCAATTCTTTGACATGTCTAAGTGACTTCCCACCAACAGCATCACCACATATTTTGTCTCTTGGCCAAACATCTTTTTCGATGAGTAGAACCTTATTCCCATTCATTGCAGAATATGAAGCAGCCGCAGACCCCCCTGGGCCCCCACCTACAACAATGACATCAAACACCTCCCCATCTTTTGGAGGCGCGCCAGTATCAATTGGCACAGTCCAGTCCACCGTCATAGTTGGTCATGATAACATTCGGGACTTGAACGATTCCTTTTGCGGAAGATTGAATCTTTGAACAATCTATTACCAATTATGGCGGTAGTCAAGTTAGTCACCACTCTTCCAATTTCTTGGAAAGAATTCGAAGTTGGTGATTGGGCCAACACTTTACTTTCTGGAAAAAATGTAGCCTGCATTCAAATTGAAAAAATAAAATCAATGTATTCTTGGCAAAATTCAATTTCTTCAGAAGAAGAATGGAGATTAACAATGACTACAACATCAGAGTTAATCAATCAATTAATTGCAACAATTGAATCCATACACCCATATGAAATTCCTCAGATTGTATGGCATGCAGTAAATTCTGAAAATAGTTATTCTAATTGGATAAAGGAGGCAACTTCTGATGAATGAATTAGATCTATTGATGGCAACATCATTAGGGTTAGGATTAGCGGCGGCAAGCGGATTTAGAGTATTCATTCCACCTTTTGTTTACGGCCTTTCTTTACGATTTGACATGGTCCCGATTTCAATTCCTATGACTAGTGTTAGTGAATGGATGGCATCTGATATTGGATTAATTGTTTTGGGTGCTGCAATGGTTATCGAAATTTTAGGATATTATGTTCCTTGGATTGATAATTTATTGGATACAATAGCATCTCCTGCAGCAATAATTGCTGGTGTAATGATGATGTCATCAACATTATCAGACACACATCCTGTTTTGCAATGGGGCGCAGCAATTATTGCAGGTGGAGGAGTTTCAGGTACAATTCAAATTGGAACAGTTGCAACCCGTGCCGTTTCCACAGCTACTACTGGTGGATTAGGTAATCCAATTGTTTCAACAGTCGAAGCAGGTGCATGCATATTTTGTACAATATTGGCAATTTTGTTACCAATAATTGCATTATTACTTGTGTTTGTGTTGCTTGGGTTTTCAGGAAAACAAGTCAAAAAACGCTTTTTTAATGATACCAAAAATTCAATCGATAATATGAATGTATAATCTATTATTAAAATAAAAAATATTATGGTTCATCATATCAAGAGTTTATTATGCGAATTAGTAGTAGCAACAGAATTGCAATTTTTTTGATTCTAATCATGTGTTCAATGAGTTTCAGCTCATTGCCACACCCTTCAGAAAATTACAAGGCCGTAGATCAAGAAGAAAGTAAGCCATTAATTGACTATTCTTCCTTAGAAGAATCTCATGATATGCATTGGACAACTGAAGCAAGGGCACTAACAGGAGTACAGAAGTTTTTGGTAATCGATGCGAAATGGCCAAATCATGCTAATTCACGTTTTTCAAATGCCGAACTAGATGATTTGTTTGATGTAACAATAAGTAATTTCTTTGCAGACGCATCACATAATCAAATTACAATAGAGGGTGATGTATTTTCTATTGATATGCCAGATGATAGTGACCAATATCTCGTAATGAATTCTGATGGTGTCTTTTCATACGACTCTCGAAAAGTAGTGACTGATGCCCTAGAAATTGTCGATCCACTTGTCAATTTGGCTGATTATGATGAAAGAGAAGTTATCGTTGTTGTTAATGGCCCATTTTACCGTGGAGTTTATTGGAATGTAGATGTATCTGGACTGGATGAAAATAATGGTAATTGGCCATTTATTCTTGTTAGTGAGAATGATGGAAAAGAAGGGCGTTTACATAGAACTACTGGCACTGCCCCCTTTCCAATTGGGGGTTATGAAGATTACAATAGAACATGGGGTCGAATAGCACATGAAATAGGACATATGTTTGGATTATCCCATACTACCGCAGGATATGATAATAATTATGCATTAATGGCTAGACTTTACCCTGGTCAGTTGACAGGATATTCAATGACAGCAGAAGTAGATTGGTTACCTGATTCTCGTATCTACGAACCGACCCCTGGTACTATTGAAGAGACAGTATTTCTCTATCCTCTTGAGATGGCTGCTGTTGGAGAACAAACCCAATTGATTCATATTCCAATTGACGATAATAAATACTACTTAGTCGAAACAAGATCTAGAATTTTGGCAGACAAATATATGCATTGCATAACTTGGGACGACAGTCTTGGTACAGTAACTGGTATAAGAGAAGCAGAAGAATGCATAGCTTGGGACTTTGAAACAAATGGACAATCATTACCTGATGAAGGAGTTTTAGTATCATTTGTTGATACAACACTACCTACTGACGGTCAGAATGCTCAAGCAGTATCCATAGACCATGATGGAGATGGAAATCAAGATCCGATATTGAAAGCAGGAGACTCATTTATCATTAGTATGGACGGCAAAGATGGAGCCATCGATGTTGTACAGAGGATGTCAAACGGAGCTTATGAGATTAAAATTTCTTACGAAGTATTGAGTTTGACACCACCTGATATTTGGATGCCCGACAATCCTCCATGGCAAGTTTCCTCAATATGGGTAGATAGCCCATTAAATGGATTGGGCCTGTACCAATATCACGATGGAGACCCCACTGTCCCTAATGCTGGAAATGGAGACAATCCATGGTTAGGTAATGAAAACCTAGTTTGTGCGAAGGTTAGAAACGTGGGCCAATCTCCATCTAACAGTGTCCCTGTCACATTCAAGTGGAAAACCCAAAACATGGGAGTTCCTAGTGATTCGATGATCACCATCGGCACTATGAATACAGGTGTAATACCAGGGGGAGGATTTGAAGAAGTTTGTATGCCTTGGACTCCTGAAGTTGAAGGAGTAGAGTATGACCCTGGAAATCCAATAATTCCACTTCATGCTTGTGTTCGAGTTGAAGTTGGAGCATCTGTCGATGATCCAACAACAGCAGTCAACGAGGCTGAAACAAACCTCGAAAACAATCAAGCACAGGAGAATATTGGACATTTTGAGACTACATCGAGTAGCCCATTCCATCCAATTAATGTCAGTTTTACAGTAGAAAATCCACATCAATATCCTACCTACATGTGGATAGAAATTACAGATCTTCCAGATTCTTGGACATATGCTCTTGATTGGGATCGAGATACAATAGAACGTAAAAGCACAAAAGAAAATAACATCACTATTTACCCACCTAGAGAGAAATTAGATGATTCTGATATGCGGCTGATTCATAACGTGGGAATCACAGTATACTTCTACTGTGTTGATGCTCAAGAATCAACTCATATTTGTGAGCTTGGCTCTGTGATTGCTAGTATTTCCCCAGCAGAGAAGACACTAACAAACATAAATGCGCTTGATTGTTCAAATAATGGACGTTGTACTGCGACAGGAAATGT
>PAOZ01000007.1 GCA_002708695.1 Methanobacteriota archaeon
AAATGTGGCAAATTCTGATTTAAACCCAAAATCAGGTTCCAGAAAATCATTCCATAAACGGTGAGCCTGTTCTTGAATATCATTCAACATTGAAGGAAAATCTAATGCATCAACTCCAACAAGATGATCCCCATCTAAATCAAAAATTAAATCTGCACCTCTCCATCCCTTTTCTGACATCTTGTATTCAGATGGGCGGTCGTAATAGGCAGTACTATGGAAACAAGAATGAGGGGGTGAAGATCTAGTTAGAATCTGTTGTAAACCCTCAGGACTATCAAATCCAATATGTCTCCTAGGAGGACGATTATCCCATCCCATGAACATCCATTCTCTGGAGCGTAGACGCGGAGGAAGATAGAGGTCAGTAGTAGCGAGAGATCTGTAATACTCACTGAACCTATACTGGTAACGGGCGGTGCTCACAGATAGGCACAGCAATTGACGCTAAATCAATCCATCCGGAGACCTTCGACTTCTTTTGGTTCACTAGAACTAGAAACTCCAGTGATTTTTTCATAACATTCTTGACAGTAGTATCTGTCATCGATTACCAATGATTCAGCAAATGTGAGAGGTGCGTCACAGCCTCCACATTTAGGACCTAATTGGCCCCTAGCGACTGACAACTGATTTGGCTTAACCATACCCTTTCCAGTGGTAGGAGGCATTTCAGTATAGCGCAAAATGAATCCATGCGAATACACATTCGTTTTTACACCGAATGCACTGGGACGATTCATGGCAGGTACAACTAGGATTCAAATTGGACATTCGCCAGATCCAGATGATGCATTCATGTTCCACGCTATGACTACAGGTCGATTCGATACAACGCCATATGAGTATGAACATGTATTATTGGATATTGAAACACTAAACCAAAAGGCACTAAATGGTGAATTTGAGGTTTCAGCAGTTTCAATTCATGCTCTTCCAGACGTACTCGATAGGTACGCATTGATGAATTGTGGTGCATCGATGGGAGAAGGTTACGGCCCAAGAATTGTGACCAAAGACAAAATGTCGATTGATGAAGTAAAAAATGGAACTATTGCAATTCCTGGAATCAAAACATCTGCACATTTAGCACTTCGAATAATGCTAGGTGAAATGAAAACTACAGTCATTCCTTTCGATGAAATCATGGATGCAGTGAAATCAGGAGATGTGGATTCAGGGTTAATCATTCATGAAGGACAGTTAACTTGGGAAGATGAAGGTCTTCATTTAGTTGCAGATCTTGGTGAAATGTGGGCAGACCGAACAGGAGGGTTGCCCCTTCCCCTCGGTGGAAACATTGTAAGGAGAGATTTAGGAGAAGAAGCATGTAAAATTGTCACCGAACATGTGAAAATTTCTATTGAAAATGCGATTTCAGACCCCGAAGAAGGATTGGCATTTGCAATCGAATGGGGCAGAGGAATAAATGAAGAAACAAATGAAGAATTCGTACAAATGTACGTAAACGATAGGACTATCGATTACGGGCCAGAGGGTAGAGAATCGGTTCGCTTATTCTTGAAAGAAGGTCAAAAGATAGGAATGATAAGATCAGATTTGGATGTTGAAAAACTAGAATTTATTGGAGAGGAATGAATTGGAACGACCTGAAAGATCTGAATTCGATAGCGTAGACCCTGCTCCTCCAAGTAATGAAAATAATATCGAAATTCTTAGAACCTCGTTATGTGATGAAAATGAACGAATGTTTCTTAGAATGCGCGCTTTGTTCAGTCTAAGAAACATTGGAGGCAAGCAATCAGTAGATGCATTAGCAGCGGCTTTTCAATCGGATTCAGCTTTACTGAAACATGAAATAGCATATGTAATGGGACAAATGCAAGATTCCGCGGCAGTACCACATTTAATTGAACGATTAAGTGATTTGGATGAGGATGTAATGGTCAGGCATGAAGCAGCAGAAGCCCTTGGAGCAATTGGGGACCATGTAGCTATGTCGACTTTGAGAAAATTCGTAAACGATGAATCAATAGTGGTTGCAGAATCCTGTGAAGTTGCGATCGATCTCTTGGATTATGTTTCATCGAAAAGACTAGATTATTCGGAATAATGACCACAGTCGATAAATTCTCCATCAGTTTACGAACTCCATGAGCCGGGGCGTGTGCATTGCCGTCATCGCTCTAATCATGAGTGTGCCATTAGCCTCTTGTGGCCTACCTGAACCAGTACCAATCATCGACGAGGCATACACATTTGAAAGAACAGATGGAGGTGTTGTAACATCAATAGTTGAGGTTATGCATTCACCTGATGATACGTTGATTGCAGCCGCCGATAGAAAACATCTCAATGTTTGGAGATCTAGTGATGGTGAAATTGTTGCATCAAAACAAATTTACAATCATGATTACGAGAATTTAGGAATTACATGGACTACTGATTCACAACATCTAATTGTACATCAAAATAGTGCTTGGGCTAATACTCCCTCGATTACTGCCATACCAATTTCAGACTGGGACAACAGAGAAAAACATGCTGAAATCGAAATGGGAGCAAGTGATGTAAGGGCAGTAAATGATTCATTGATTATTTTTGCAGATGTAAATAATATTGTCAGTTTATGGAGTATCAATGAAGAATCTCTTGATAGAGGATTATCATACAGTTCTGACGGCACCCCTGGTTGCATCGATATTTCACCCGATAAAACAATGGCAATCATCGGAGTAGAGTTGCCGGAGGGGCATTCCGCTGTTCTCCTTTCATTAGAAAATATGGCTGAAATCACTCGATGGAACCAAACAAATCCAATTACAGATTGTAACTTTCGACCTAATGGTAACCAAGTTACTTGGAATGATGGCATTTCAATTGTTTTTCGCTCTACTACTTCTCCGTTTGGATTTGTGAATGTCTTGGAAACTCGAGGAGGCATAATCCAATATCAAGAAATTCCACTTCAAGATGAAATCCTAGTATTATCCACACAAGGTGCTGGACGTAGCATGGAATCATGGAACTCTATGACCCTTCAAATTAATTGGAGAACATCCTTAGGATTCAATACAAATCAATTCACATTAAGCCCAGATTCAGAACAAATTACATTCAGTACCAACACCGCAATTATTCCCGTCTTTAGAACTTCTGACTTTGTTAGAGAATTAGGTTCTGGGCCTGATTTAGATAATGATGGTATAGCAGACAACAAGGATGATGATGATGATGGTGATGCAATACCAGATATTTTCGATAATTTGTGTGCAGAAGGCACGGAATGTTCCAGAAATGCAAATAGAGATACAATTCGAAATATAGATATTAGAATTTCATCTAATGGAAGTGTCATTATTGAAGAAATCGTTACCATCCCATTAGATTTGTCAAGAAATATTCGGGAATTAAATTCTAAATTATTGGATGATGATTCACTAGCATCTATTCTAGAAGCTGAAATAATGATTCGACAATTATGTGGACCTGCTGATCTTAACGAAATGGCTGAAGAATGGAAAAGTAATTTGAGAATAAATGGTAGTGTCCCTTGGGATTCTCAAAGTTCGTGTAAGGAACATTCTGGACTAACAAGTACCACCATAATCGAAAACGGAGCAGCTTGGAAAACGAATATACAAATTGCTTGGATTACTACATTGAATGTCCCAGCAGACCGACTAATGCGACCATTTGATGTTAGTTTGGTTAATCCACCAAATATGAGATATGGAAGTATAATGGTAAACGTCCAACATAGTCCTGCAATCGTAAATATTTACTTCAATGAAATTTACTTGAATACTTCCAATATATGGAACTTGGAAGATTCAATATCTATCGGACTACCAGCACCAATTGTCTCTGAACCTACTGTTTCAGACCAAGCAGTTGCTGCAGTAACAAATCCATTTATTATCGTCCCTTCAATACTGGTAATTGTCATAATTATTGTTTTGATTATAAGACGACGAATGATGTTTGAATATGAATTAGACGAAGAATGTCACGCTTGCGGAAAATTCAACCCACCTGGTTCGTTAAATTGTAGTGAATGTGGTGCTTTATTCGTTTATGAACAAGTAATGGAAAAATTACATGCATGGATGATTGAAAACGAATTAAGTGTAACAGAACTCTTTGATAGGTTTGATGAAGATGGAAATGGTACTTTAGAAGAAGATGAATTATTACGTGGGTTACGATCACTAAAAATTGCTGACTTACCTGTTGCTCAATTACAGGCTTTAGTTGAAAGTCTAGATGAAGATGGAAATGGAGTCATCGATCTTGAAGAGTTTGAAATCGCATTGGGCAGTGTTGATACAATGCTCTACGAAGACGACGATTACATTGATGAGTTGGAAGAAAGATGGGAACAAGAAATCCCTGATGAAACTGATTCTGAAGAGGAAGTGGCAACAAAAGTTGCACCTCGCCCACCTCCTGATCGTCGAAATGTAGAATCAGAACCTGAAGAAATTATAGACGAAAAGCCAAGAAGAGTTGTCAGAAGAAAATCTTCAAAATCCAATAACAGAAGACGAGTTACTAGACGTTCAAATAATTCAAAATTAATTGCAGAAGACGAATCAAAGAAAGATTCCATTGAAGAAGATGACTATGATGAAGCTCTTCGTCGACTTACTGGTTCGGGATTAGATGATGAATCATGATTATCATCCCACCAAGGAACCGATTCTTCGTATCCACATACTTGTTCAGCAAAAAGTGTCATGCTCTCACGATCTTTTTCTTTCAGACGATTGCGAACCTCTGATTGGAAATAATGGGAAATTCGCTCAATAGAAAATCTAGTTCTATCTGAACTAGCTTCAATGACTCTCGAACGATGAATTTCATCATTCTCGAAACGATCTAAATTCTCTTGTAAAGCTGATACTGCACGTTTAATTGCTGAACTATCTGTATCTTTTCTAGCACAAAAGACACCGAAAACCATAGGTAAACCAGTTTGATTCAGCCACTCAGCACCCAAATCCATTCGAATCAAATTCGGATTAATGTCTGCTTCATCGATTGCTCGATCACCAATTATCAATGCACCATCACAACGAGCCAACATTGATTCTAAGTCAGGTCCCATTTCGATTAATCGAGGTTTTCTACCTCGTCTTGAAAGAAGCCATGGCAATAATGTTCTAGATGTAGAAGAATCAGTAGGGACTGCAATATCCCTCATTTCATCGATTGGTCTATTGCCAAATAAGAGAACTGAACCAACGCCTCCATCAGATGCAATTCCAATTGAATCAATTGCTTGTAAAGAATCAATATTTTTTACAAAATCTGCTAATGGAATAGGTGCAATCAAACATTCCCCTCTAAGTAAATGCCCAGTAAGCCATGATGGAGGCGCAGGAAGTATTCTCCAATGGCCCCCTAATTCATGAAATAAAGGATCACAATTGGCGAAAGATACTCGCCCAATTACGTCCTCTCTCAATTTCTCACCTATACCATATCTGCAACTGGCAATGAAACCCATCTATCATCATCAGAAGGTGGACGTCTTCTATGTATGACAAATTGATCATATGTTGTCGATCTTCGAACAGGTATACCACCTGCATTTTCAATCAGAATCGATAAACGATCTAAATCATCTTCAACAGATGTTTGGCTACCTGCTTCATGCATTATTTCCTCATGACCTACCGTTCCATCTACATCATCTGCTCCAGCATTAAGGGCTAATGCGGACAAATAATCTCCTATATTCATTCTATACGCCTTAATATGAGGCACATTGTCAAGCATTATTCTTGAAATAGAAATTGTTCGTAATGTTTCATTCCCAGTAGAATGTTGAGCTTGTGGTAACCGAGTACGGTCAGGGAGAAAGGGATAGGGCACAAAACACTGGAATCCACCAGTATCATCTTGTAACTTCCTAATTTTTTCAAGATGGTTGATTCTTTGCATCGCAGTTTCAATCGTTCCAAACAACATTGTTGAATTTGTTGGAAGACCTAGAAGATGTGCAGTACGATGAATTTCTAGATATTCTTCACTCGATTCTTTACCATTGCAAATTATCTTTCTAACATCGTCATCAAGAATCTCAGCACCCCCACCTGGCAAAGAAGTTAAGCCAGCATCAATCAATGTGGAAAGTACATCAGAAATTTTGATGTCTCCAATTTCTGAAAGATGCTTGATTTCAACTGCTGTCAAACATTTCATAGACAAATGTGGAAATTTCTGCTTAGCAGATGAAATCAGTTTGGCATAATAGCTCACATCCCATTCAGGATGTAAGCCTCCAACAGAATGTACCTCATCGATACGACTACTATATGGACGAATACGATCAAGATATTCATCTACACTTAATGCATAAGCATCCGCTGCTCTAGGACCCCTTCTAAATGCACAAAAACGACAGGCTAACACACATATATTTGTGATATTAACATGAAGATTTGAATTGAAATATACTTCGTCATTGTATCGAGATTGCTTGATTGCATGCCCCAATAACATCACATCAATCAAATCGGCCTTAAGAAAAAGTGATTCTCCAGTGGATAATGATACACGACCATTAGAGATAATTTCATCAAATGCAGTCTGTACATATTTATCAGAAATTCCACCCAATTCTTTCACACGATTGGGGAGACGATCGACCCAGTCAGCATGCCCAACTGAGCCAATCATGATACCTACCCTGTGAGACTAATTCATGAATCTTCGTTCATTTCTTTGGCTTAGGCCAAAGCATCTTCCTCATCTCTTCAGCGACAAAAACAGAAGAAGCTACAACAATTACTACGAGCCAATCTAATGGTTTCAAAGGAACTGTATGAATCATTTCACCTATTCTAAATCCTGCAATCTCAGGAGCATGGACGAATAACAACAACATAGATGTAGAAATTAGTATACTAATTGTAATCCAGCTATTTGATGTAATTCCAAGACGGAATGCAGAAACCTCAGAAGACCTGCAATTCATGACATTCATTAATTAGAAAAAGATGAATGCTGCAAATGCACTAGTTTGGGCAAGTGCAAATTGACTTTCGGCATTTTGGAGCCAAGCATCTTCATTGCAAACTCCGTCAACAATGAAGTTATCTCCGCCAGCAGGTCCAGTCGAACATGGAGGACTGTCTATGATTGCTCCACCTGCGAAATAGAATACTGCTGCTGTTCCAATTACCATTATCATTCCAAGGAACATAATCAACAAAGCATCGTTAGAAGTAGGTAGAGTCTCGTCTAATGGACGTGGTGGTTCTTTCATTACGTCTTTCGATTGTTGTTCTACCCCTAATGCAACTGCTGGAGGTCCGTCCATCAGAATATTGATTACAAGTAATTGTGTTACTGTGAATGGGAAGGTCCAATCCATCAACATAGTAGTAACTAAAAGTAACAAAACAGCTGCCACATTAGTACTAATTTGATATCTTACAAAATTTCGAATATTCTGATAAATACGACGGCCTTCATCTACAGCTCTTACGATAGATGAGAAATCATCATCTTGCAATACCATGTCGGATGCATCTCTTGCTACATCTGTTCCTGCACGACCCATTGAAATTCCTATATTGGATTTCGATAATGCAGGAGCATCATTATCTCCATCGCCAGTCATTGCCACAACATGTCCTAAATGTTGTAATCTAGATACAATTCGCAATTTTTGATCGGGAGTTGTGCGTGAAAATATTGCTACACGGTCCAATATAGAATCCAATTCATCATCACTCATATCTCGTAATTCAGTTCCGTGAATAGAAAGATGATCTTTTCCATAAATCCCAATTTCTTCGCCAATAGACTCAGCAGTAGATTTGTGATCACCTGTAATCATTATCACCCTAATTCCTGCATCATGACATGTTGAAATTGCTTCTGGAACCTCACTTCTAGGTGGATCGGATATACCTATTACTCCAAGCATGACTAAACCTGATTCAACGGATTCAACATTCTCAATATCCTCTGATTCCGAAATTACTCGTGTAGCCAATCCAAGAATTCTCAAAGAATTGCCTGCATAATCAGCATTGATTGCTTGAACTCTTTTAGAAAGATCACGAGTCATTGGTACAACTTTGCCGTCAACTATGGTTCGATCACAAACTTCGAGTAAGTCACCTAATGCACCCTTCACAAATAGTCTGCGTTCTCCTTCAAACTCGTGTATAGCACTCATTCGTTTTCGTGTTCTATCGAAAGGGTACTCTCTAAATCGGGGATTTCTTTTTCGATATTCATCAACTGAAGAATCTAATTTCCATCCCAATACTGCACATGCCGTATCTGTTGGATCACCCACACCTTTCCATTTCTTACCAACATAACGAACATTACTATTTTGAGCAAGTAATAACGAACCAATAATCCATCTAAACGAGGGAGTTGCTTTTAATTCGGCTAATTCAGATTCTTTCAAATTTCCTTTGGTTAATTTCAATCCACCTTGATTAGGATCGAAACCACGCCCAGTTACCTCAAATGCTCTACCATCATAATACAGTCCTCTAACTGTCATTTCACCAGTGGTCAAAGTTCCAGTTTTATCAGAACAAATTACTGTGGTACTCCCTAATGTTTCTACCGCCCTCATTCTACGAATAATTGCTCGATGACGAGCCATATTCCTCATACCTATCGATAATGTAATAACAAGAATAATTGGAAGTCCTTCAGGTACAATTGCTACAAAAATCGCAACAGCCAGTAAGAACTGTTTTGAGGCAACATCCCACAATTGGTCTCCCCTTAAACCACCGAAATATGCCTCGGCAAGATTCAATGAAACAACTAACAGTGCAGCGAATACTGCTACATAACCCAAAAATTTCCCTAGTGATTCTAATTTGAATTCGAGAGGGGTCTTAGGGGTTTCAACATCCGCTAAATCCGACGCTAGGCGTCCTAATTCTGTTGTCATTGCAGTTTGTACAATTACCCCTATGGCTCTACCTGTCGAAACAACAGTGCCCATGTGCGCCATATTTTTTCGATCTGCAAGCATCAAATCTTGATCTAAAGTTTCTATCTTCTTAGACACTGAACTAGATTCCCCAGTAAGTGTCGATTCATTTACTGAAAAATTGTTCACTTCAATTAATCTAACATCTGCAGGTACATTCATTCCTTCTTCTAAGAAAACCACATCGCCAGGAACTAATTCTTCGGTAGTTACTCGGATATCCTTTCCATCTCTCATTACTATTGATGAGCCTACTAGCATTTCTTTGAGTGAATCCATAGCTCGTTCTGCTTTGGCTTCCTGCATGAAACCAAAAACACCATTCAAACTCAATGCGAATACAATGAAAATAGGAGTGGTTTTGTCATGGGGATCAAAAAGAAAGGCGATCGCTGCTGCTGCCAATAATAAGTACACCATAGGGTCCCTAAATTGATCTAAAAGTTTCCATAACCAATGAGGTGGAGCCACTTCATCTAATTTGTTAGGACCATATTCTCCAGCTCGTTTGAGGGCTTCAGATTCTGAAAGACCGTCTTTGCTGGTATTGAGAGTAGACATGACTTCATCAACAGATTTTGAATGCCAATCTTGATGACGGACGCCACGGGAGTTTAGTCCGTCTGCACCGCCCATTCAACGTCGTAAACGGGAGGGGTATTTCATCCTCCCCCGTCTTGTAATCAATCGCAGAAGTCATCTAGTGAACCCTAGTCCACTAAGCATGGATGACCGCGGCATCATTGAATTTGGCAATGACGGGTCTACTGTCCATGAACTAACTCTTAGAGCATTAGTGATTGGTGTAATATTAGGTGCATTGTTAACTGCCGCAAACACATATCTCGGGCTCCAATTAGGAATGACGGTAAGTGCATCAATTCCTGCTGCTGTTTTGTCGATGATTATTCTACGTTCTATGAGACTCAAAGACGTGTCTATTCTTGAAAATAACCTCGTCCAAACTATGGCAAGTGCTGGCGAATCACTCGCTGCAGGTGTAATCTTCACTGTTCCTGCTCTACTGGTGATGGGAATGGAAATGCGACTAGGAGAGACATTCATCATCGCGATATTTGGAGGAATATTAGGAACAATGTTCACTATTACTTTGCGAAGAGTATTCATCGTCGAAGAACAATTGCCATATCCAGAAGGTGTTGCATGTAGAGAAGTATTGGTCGCTGGAGAGAAAGGAGGGGCAGGAATGACGGCTATCATTTATGCTCTAGGCCTTGGCGCAATGTATGGTTGGGTAACAAAGGGATTCAAGATTATAGGAAAACATGGAGAACCACATCTTTCAGGCGCAATAGACTTCCTTGGAACTAGATTATACATGGGATTTGAGATGAGTTTAGCACTAGTTTCAGTAGGATATATCGTAGGAATTCGAATTGCTTCTTTCATATTCTTGGGTGGGGTGATTGGATTTATGGTTCTAGTTCCAATACTTGGAATTTTACAAGGTTGGCCAGTAGGTATGGATCCCGCTGATGCATTCATGGCTCTATGGTCTGAACATATTAGATTCGTTGGAGTTGGAGCTATGGTTGTTGGAGGAATCTATACTCTATGGTCGATGAGAAGCACAATCGCTATTGGAGTAGGAAAGGCAATCAAAGGTGCACGAGATGAAGGTGGACCTGTTGCTAGAGAAGAGCAAGATATTGATATTAGGACCACTTTCTATGTTGCAGGTTTCATAGCTTTCCTCACTTTCTTGTTTTACTGGTATAGTATAGGAAATATTGTACTAGCATTTGTAGGAGCGCTTTTCCTTGCAGTTGCTGCTTTCTTCTTTAGCGCTGTTGCAGGATATATTGCAGGAGTAGTAGGATCATCTAATTCTCCAGTTTCTGGAATGACAATTGCTACATTGATGGCAACATCAATGATTGTATGGATTGTTGGAGATTTAGTCATGGGGATGGAAACTCAAGAGTTGATGTATGCTACTTTACTAATTGCTTCCGTAGTTGCAGTAAATGCAGCGATTGCAGGAGATGTAATGCAAGATCTGAAAACTGGATATTTAGTTGGAGCAACTCCATGGAAACAACAACTTGCAGAAACATTGGGGGTACTTGTAGGAGCCATGGTCGCTCCATTCACAGTGATTCTTTTGCATCGCGCGTTTAGAATTACAAAGACTGCATGTTATGCTGACCCACCAGCAATTAATGGGGAAATACCCACTGATCCAAATCTAATCGCCGAAGCATGTAACGGAGCCCTTCTTGCACCTCAAGCAGAACTAATTGGAGCAATTATCCAAGGAGTTTTTGGAGGTTCGATTAATCTCCCAATGGTAACACTAGGAGTCATAATTGCAGCACTTCTAATTTGGAAGAAATTACCTGTAATGTCTGTTGCAATTGGCATCTATTTACCACTTCAACTTTCATCATCTATCATGATTGGAGGATTGATTGCCGCCCTTTTACTAGGGACTGCCAGAGTAAGAACTGATGGTGATTTGGTTGAACCAATGTCTAAAGAAGCGGAAGTCATGGTAAAGAAAACTCATGATAGAGGAGTTCTACTATCTGCAGGATTAATTGCAGGAGAGGCTCTAATGGGTGTTGTAGTTGCGCTATTCATCGTATTTTCAGATGTTGTGAAAGGATTACGGCCTCCAGATGAATGGTTGTGCAGCGAATCGGCCATTGATGCCGAAGGAGCATCATATTGTGTAGAACGATCTCTTGCAGTGCTCCCTCCTTCGATTTCTGCGCTTTTCTTTATTTGGTTTGTACTAATTTTCATCCATCTTGCTAGTCAAGCTCTTCCACGAAAACAAGATGATGCAATGGCAGGAAATAGGCCGAATCCGTTTAATTATCCAGTACTAAATATTCTATATGATTCAGCGAAAGTGGTCAAGCAAAGTGGAATCGATTTAATCAATAATATCAAAATTGACCCTCCTGAAAAACAATGAGAATCATCAAAGACCCTTCATCAAAGAACAGTATGATGACTGGGGCCGAGCCAACCTGTGAACAAAGGACTGTCGAAGATCTTCAAGCCATTGCTAAGGGTTGTAGAAGAGAGATAGTGAAAATGGTAAAACGGGCCAATGCTGGTCATCCTGGAGGTAGTTTATCTGTAATTGATTTACTTGTGGGACTTTATGGAACTACACTTCGAGTTACAACAAAAGACCCGAAACATCCAGATCGAGATCGAGTAATTCTATCAAAAGGACATGCCTCTCCTGCAATGTATTCTGTCCTACATGCATTCGGATTCATTCAAGAATCTGACTTACATACATACAGAGTTTACAATGGAGTTTGTCAAGGACATGTAGATTCAAAATGGACACCAGGGGTTGATTTCTCAGGTGGAAGCCTAGGTATGGGACTATCCTATGGATTAGGGATTTCTCTTGCTGCGAAAATGGACTCAAAAGACCACTTCACATGGGTAATCCTAGGTGATGGTGAATGCCAAGAGGGAGAAATTTGGGAAGCAGCAATGGCTACTGTACATCACAAAGTAGAGAATTTAACAGTTATTGTCGACGTAAATGGAATTCAAAACGACGACTTCGTAGATCAACAGATGGTCATGGGTGATTTATCCGCGAAATGGGCTGCTTTTGGATGGAAAATTAAAGAAATTGATGGTCATGATATGGCTGAAATATGTTCTGCAATAAATTGGAGTAAAGAAATGGTTGGCCCATGTGTAATTTTAGCGAGAACTATCAAAGGAAAAGGAGTATCATTCATGGAAAATAATCCTTCATTCCATGGAAAGGCACCAGATGATGAAGAGTTTGAACAAGCAATGGGGGAATTAGCATGACATTAGCAGCTAGTAGAGATGGATATGGTGCTGCTCTCCTTGATTTAGCAGAAGATGAGCGAGTTGTTGTACTTGAAGCCGATTTGGGCAAGTCAACTAAATCTTGTCTTTTCCGCGCTGAATATCCAAATAGAACATTTTCTATGGGAATTGCAGAACAAAATATGATGCTTGTAGTAGCAGGAATAGCCTCTACAGGAAAAATACCATTTGCATCCACATTTGCAATATTTACAGAACGAGGATTTGAACAAGTAAGAAATGGAATTGCAAGACCGAATCTAAAGGTCCATCTCTGTGGAAGTCATGGAGGAATTCATACCGGAACTGATGGTTCTTCTGCTCAATCAATCGAAGATTTGGCGATATACAGGACACTACCCAACATGACTGTAATGCATCCTTGTGATGACCTTTCAACAAAGGCTCTTACGAAAGCACTTGTAAATCATGAAAACCCTTCGTATACGAGAACTGCTAGGAATAAAACAAAGCGAATTTATACTGAAGAAGAATCTAAATTACTTGAAATAGGAAAATTTTCAATCATCAGAGAAGGAAAAGATGTAGCAATACTTGCTTGTGGAGTAATGGTTGCTGAAGCTTTGGACGCTGCTGAGAATTTATCAAAAGAGGGAATTCAAGCAACTGTTATTGATGTTCATACCCTCAAACCATTTGATCATGAAACTATGACTTCAATAGCACAAAAATGTGGTGCAATTGTAACTGCTGAAGATCATTCCATTATTGGGGGACTTGGTGGCGCAGTTGCAGAAAGTCTAGCAAATAATCACCCTACACCACTAGAACAAGTAGGCGTAGAGGACGTTTTTGGTATGAGTGGACAACCTGCAGAGTTAATGGAACATTATGGATTAACGATGTCTAATATCGTTAAATCATCACATAAAGCAATAGCAAGACGAACGTCATAATGCTGTCTTTGAATGCAATGACTTCTTGAACACTGGGGGGGTGAGAGTGCACGAGGGGAGCGAATGCCAGAGGATGATCCACTCAAATCATTGCTAGATGGAGACATCTCTTCGGAGGAGTTAGAGGCAATTCGGTCTAGTCCTGATTTGCGAAAACTAGCCATCAGAATGTATGGTGAATCAATCCTAAACTTACTTGGAGAAGAATCTATTGAAGAGGTGCAAGAAGGTGTGGCATCCCAAGATAATGAACTAGAGATGGTTGACATTATTCCTGAACCAATTCAAGTTGTTCGAAGTACAATAGAAACCCCTGGTAGAATTAAAGGAAGAGCAGATAGTAAATCTTCGAGAACTGGGTCAATAGTTGGCATTGGATTAGGGATTTCCTCTATTGGTGTAGGTTTGGCTAATGTATACTGGGGATTGGGTAATTTCTTATCCACTTGTGCTACCGAGGTGCATTCGACCTGTGGAGTATCGTTAAAGTTGAATTTACTAGAATTTCACAGGATGCAAGAACATATTGCTTGGGGACCTATTGGACAATGGGGTATTCCAGATATGGTGCTCGTTGGATTTGGTGCCATCAACCTAATTTTAGGCGTTCTACGCAGACGTTAATCCGGCCATCCACTTACAGGTGGCCTATGACCTCGTTTTCTGAAAGTAGATTTCCAAACCCCTCGTAAAATTTTTCGAGAAAATGAGAATATTGCTCTAATAGAACGTATTGGATGAAATATGGCTCGAAGCGGATTTCCCATTCCTTTCAATGGATGATGTAATTGCTTGAGAATACCATCCGGAATGTATTCATCAACACCGTACTCTTCAGGTCGCTTATCCTTCGGCATGTAATAGGTACCAAACAGTATGTCCCAAAATGGAAGGAAACCACAGTAGTTTGACCAATGGGCTTCTTCATCATTAGCATGATGCCAATGATGGAACTCAGGAGTCTGAATTATTCGATGGAGTAGCTTGAATCGCCAATTAACATTAGCATGAAAGAAAATTCCTGAAATTAATTGAATTACTGCAATAATTCCACTAGTTTCTGGATCGAAACCTGCTGTAATTAGGAAAAAGAATCCAGGAGCAATAAGAGCAAAGTCAAATGGATGTACTCGAAATCCACTAACCCAATCAAGATCTTCTGGGGAATGATGAATTGAGTGAAACTTCCAGAGTTCCGGAACCTCATGGTACCACCTATGTGCCCAATATACGAAGAAATCAAACAATACAAAAGCAATAACTGGTTTGATTGATACGGGAATCATTTCTACCAACGGGCGAACAAATAATCCTGGCACCCAAGCAAATGAAAGAAAGCCAATTACAACAAAAATTATGACGCCAAATGCATTTAGTAATGGAGATGCAAGAGCATAAGTGAGATCTAATTTCCATTTAGGCCGTCGAATTGGTTGACCTTTATGGCGAGGGAAGATTTTCTCCATGGGAACAANAAGAANAAAGAGAAAGATTACAGCAAAGAGAGACTCATACTGATATCTCCATAAAGAGAATCCAACAAGTAATAACACAATGGCTCTAACCAACAATTCGATAGGCCATGAATGAGATTCAAGAACTTGAACAATCTGATCTCCTGACGGCAAATCAGTGGCTAATTGTGTATCCACACATACATGATGTCGTGAAGATATATTATCGATACGTTGCCATGCATCAATACATTCTAGCTAAATGTTGACGAATAGTGGTCATCTGTCCTGTGACAATACAGGGGCGAGGTTCAGAAAATGGTTCTAATGCTTCACCTAGAAGAGCAAGATTAGAGGTTTTTTCCAAAACTTCCGCATCTGCATCAGTACCACAAAATGCTATCTCAAAGATATGACCATCCTCAGTTAATTGTTCCAAAGAATTTACACTTCTAACTATTTGATTACGATGTTCATTTGAAGAGTCAAGTAAAGTCTGTTGAATTTCATTAAGTTCTAATTTTACTGAATCGGCAATGGATTCTAGAGGAATTGGTTGTTTACCACCTGTTCGCCTTGCAGCAAATGCATGCCCTTTCTCAACATCTCTAGGACCTATGTCTAAACGTAGAGGTACTCCTTTAATCTCCCAATCATAATATTTCTGTCCGGGTCGAATATCCCGATCATCAACATGGACTCTGAACCCAGCGGCCTTGAGAGATGATTCAACATCTCTGACGGTTTCCATTACTGCTGCTGATTTATGGGCAGCGACAGGAACCAATACAACTTGGATTGGTGCCATTGTTGGAGGCATAATTAATCCTGCATCATCGCCATGAATTCCAACAACTGCTCCCAAAAGTCGTTCAGACATTCCATAAGTTGTTTGATGGCAAAATTTAGTGGTACGGTCTTCTGCTTCATATGACAAATCGAATGCTTGTGCCCATTGATCACGATA
This sequence comes from Methanobacteriota archaeon, assembly GCA_002708695.1. GTDB lineage: Archaea > Thermoplasmatota > Poseidoniia > Poseidoniales > Thalassarchaeaceae > MGIIb-N2. The sequence continues at coordinate 16,117 of PAOZ01000007.1, forward strand.
ATGATGACAAGATGCAACTTGCAATGTACGTCCATTTGGCATTATTACGTCTATTCCAATTGTATACCATGCACCCGGAAATGTATCCCAGACAGGACGTTTTGATGCTATGTATGGCAATCCTAAATCGGTCATAATATTGGATACTATCTCAAGATCTTCCTCAATTTGACGTGTTGCATCTTCTTCATCTACATGAGCAGTATGAGCTTCGAAGAAGTGAATTTCTCGTACTCTGATGAATGACCTAGTTTGTTTAGTTTCATACCTGAATGTGTTAACAATTTGGTATGTTTTCAATGGCAAATCTGCATGACTGCGCACCCATAGTGGAAACAATGTATACATAGCAGTCTCTGATGTGGGTCTCAAAAACATTGGAACATCTAATTCATTTTCTCCAGCATGTTTTACCCAGTAAACTTCTTTCTTGAATCCCGCAGGTTCCTCATCCATCCTTAATTCTGAAGGATCTACTCCTGCATCTCTTGCTGCCTTTAGTAGAGCAACCAATCTATTCTCTTTCTCTAGCAAATCTTCGGGAATCAATAATGGAAAGTGTACCTCATCATGTCCAGTTCTCTCCATTTCAGCATGCGTAAGGGCATCTATCCTCTTCATGGCTTTCCAACCATATGGCCTCCAAACGTCCATTCCCTTGATTGGATAACGCTTGTCCACAAGATCCGAAATCTCAACAATCGCCGGATACCAAGCATTGAAATCAGACTTTGGCGGGATGCCTCGCTTCGCCTTGTCGTGGTTGCCCATTAATCTGAGGCTTGGGATTCCAAACTTGAATCCTACGCCCTAAATAAGCCATCAATGGCTACTCCGATATGTTTGGCATCCATTAGTTCCTCTACATTAGAAGAAGTAACCAATAGGGCTCTTGGTCCGTTATCCGATAATTGAGATAAATCATTTGCAACAACAGCATCTACTGAAACTCTTGTAATTTGTTTTCTAGCTGCAGTTACCAACTCTTCTCTACTGGAACCACTCAATAATTTGAATCCAATAACACAAATATTCGTATCATTTCGAGACGATTTTAACCATTTAGGGATTTGATCTAGAATTTTCTCAAATGGAATCAAATCCAATGAGGAGTCATTACCAGAAGGCATCTTTCCAGAAATTGATTCAGAAACAAGATAATCCGATATTGCAGCAGCACATACCACTGAATCAATGGACATTTCTTCATTTTCTATTAGATCTTTAGCCCAACATTTCATTGAATCAGGCTGCAATGCTTGAATGATTGGAAAACAAATTGTTTTCGGTTCAAAAGATAATCGTCCTGCCAATACACAAACCCGATGACCTTGACGATACAAATAATCTGCAATTGCCCATCCAGTTCGACCAGTCGATTTATTTGATATTGTTCTAACATCATCTATCGGTGCTTCGGTTCCACCAATCATCACTAATACGCTTCGAGATTTTTCGTTATTATTTACTATATTACCTAAGCGTGCAACAATATCTTCAGGACTGGGTTGTTTCCTGCGACCTTCCTCTGATTCAGAAATTAGGATAGAACAACCTCTTTCACTTATTCTATCAATCAAATCAATAGTTACAGGATCATCAAACAAGTCATCGTGCATGGATGGAACAACAAGTATCGGTGTACCGTTTCCTGTCCCTGCTGCAAGAGCCATTGACAGAGGAGAGTCCATTACACCATTGGCGTGTTTCGAAAGAGTGTTCCTAGTTGCAGGTGCTACCAAAATTGCATCAAATCCATCCAATTGTGGCATATCTCCTGACCATTCGACGTCAACTGGAGATTGGGTGGCCCACCTAACTGCAAGTGGTGTAATTACCTTGGTTGCTGCCTCTGTCATGATAACATGAATTTTGGCACCATGTCTACGTAGTTCTCTCCCTAATCTGATACTCTCTACTGCCGCAATACCACCACTAATGCCAAGCAGTATCCTTTTTCCCTCCAAAGATGTGCCATGATTTACAACATCGACATCCCTTGGCATGATTGTGCGAGTAGGTTGTCCACCAATAGGTCATCGATGACATAGGATGATGATGGAGTACCATCTCCGATGTTCATGGATGGGTTATCTGAGGTTGAAGAAGGACTCAAACAAGCTCACAAACATCAGTCAATTTTTCTTGTATTAAATGGCCTTACAGCAGCGTGGATAATTGCCAGTTTAGGTGATTTTTTGATTGGCCCGGCTTTGGCTATTGCGGGCATTCAAGCAATTTGTGCATTTAGATTCACTAGACGTGGAAACATAATAGGAATTCGAGCCGGCCAGTTAGGTTACCTGATGTCATCAATTATTTTGGGATTCATGGGATTAATATGGATGATGAATGGAATAATGTTAGATGCTGTTTTAGTACTCATTCTTGCAGGTTTAGGAATTATTCGAATACAAAGAATGGAACATCGTGACTACAAAGAATGGTATTCAGGCGGTGCAACAGCATTAGCTCATATCAGATACACTACTGAAAACGAGGTTCTCGCATCATGCCCTTCATGTGGAAGCCTACTTGGCATAGTGTTGGATAAGTTTCAACCATCAGATAGATGCCCAAATTGTAACGAACCTCTCGTTCCATCTGTATTCAAAGAATCAGAATGATTCTAACGAGATGCTAGAGTCAGAGATGACCACATATCAGTAGGTACTTCCATAGATAATCTCAATCCACCTAATGCACCTAACATTACTGGATCATCAACAACATGAACAGTGCAATCGCCGATGTCAGCAAGCTTATCCTCAATCATAATGTTAAGGCCAGTGATTCCTGAACCTCCTCCGGCTAAAATCATATTACTCCTAAATTCATTATGGAATTCAGGATTGCTTGATGCAATCAATTTCTTAACATTCGCAACAATAGGATCAACAATTGATTCACAAGCAGATTGTACACAATCTGTAATATCTAATGCCATTGCTTTTCCTTCAATACTAAAATCTACAACGACTGGTTGATCAGGCATTGCTGTTCTAACAAATGAAAACTGTTGCTTCCACCTACGTGCCATGTCCTTGGTAATCTGCGCTCCAGAGTATTTCTTCTGAACTGCTTCAATCAAAGCATTATCGATATGATCTCCTGCGAAACTGGTATGCATCTGATCATCAGGACCAGGTATTGTTCCGTAAACTCTAGCAATATCACAAGTTCCTGCACCTATGTCAATGACAATGGTGTGGCCAATCATATCCAATGCATAGGCAACAGCAAAAGGTTCAGAGATAATCATTGCAGCATTTACGCTACCGGAAGCAGCATCGAAAATTGCTGTTTGATCTGTAAATGAAGCTTCGGCTGGAGCACCAATCACAGCGACCACATTATCATAATCTTCGGGATCTGCTAATGAAATCAAATGATTAATGAAGTGAGCAATGAACTTCTTATCCTCAGCGGTATCCTTAATCACACCATGCTCCAATGGCCTGTACAGGTTTAGAGCAAGACGATTCTTAAGAGCCTCTTCTCCGAAAAGGACATCTTTGCCCAACATATTCCTTGCAATGGGGTCTTTAGGAGTCCCTACGACAGTGAGAACTTCTTCCTCATGTCCTGCGCTCGAAGTTAAAACGGAACGGAAAGTTCCGAGGTCTATTCCAATGTATAGGTCGTTGTCACCAGCCATGTCTATCCAGCCTGTAACACGTGGTGTATCATTCGGTATATGAAGCACACGACACAAACAAATCGTATAAAATAGTCATCAAACCCAATTTTGGCAGGGCTCACACCACCATCCGCCATGGTCAGAATAGAATGGAGTCATCCCATGACAAGCTGGACATTCCTTGACAACCCCATCTCCAAATCTATTCAGAATCAACTGCAAATGTTGTTCATCGGAAATTCCCAAATTAGAACGCATTATCCAAAGTAATTCATCCTCAGAAGGAGTGATTACTCCATCATCGACAACCAAGCCAAGCATCTCTCGATAATCTTCTATTGTCATCATGGCATCAACATCAATTACTCTACCATCTCTTTCTAACAACATATTTTTGCCACCAGGATCATCAACAAAAATTACTACGCTGGTTGGTTGAATTGAGGCATCGCGGGGTTCGATAACGATTGCATCATCAGTTGATTCCGCGTGAACAATCGTCGAACGACGATTGATAATCGAGGCAATATTTCTACAAGTATCTGGAATAGAACGCCCTACTCTCCACCCTCTATCATCAGTAGCATCCATCGAATAAAATTCTGTATCTCTTCCAGGGTATTCGACTCGAATCTCTTCACCCCCATCAAAATCATTTCCTAAAACAGAAATCACTGCTAATTCTGTAGCCACAATATTATCCTCATCGTCGAAAGAAATCATCAGTGGCTTTCTCTCTTCTTCAGCAGCATTGAAATGCCCTGCCATTCCATCCATCCATCGGTTTTGTAAACGTTCAAGGGTTGCTTCCTGTTCCTTAGAAAGTTCGGAATCTAAACCTAGAACTCCACGAAGACTGCCTTTCTCCAATTCCTGCTTAAATTCATCTACTTTCTTAGATTCATCATGTATGGTGGATCTAACAGGACCTGAACCAGAGGCATTAGGATCAGGCCATTCATATTGGCAACGAACACATTGAAGATATCCGGAAATTGAAGAAGGCTGAGCATCTCCACCACAACGGGCACAATCTCCATCCTCATGAATCTCTAGATTCTTCTTCGCTTCATCACGGCCGCCACGGTTGAACATGACACTCGACAGGACGCGAGTCAAATAGCAGTTGCGACTATCAGACTCTTTCTAAAATCGTAGCAATTCCCATCCCGCCACCAATACACATCGAAGCAAGGCCATATCTTCCACCAGTTCTTTGCAATAAACTAGCAGTCTTTCCAACAATTCTGGCACCAGATGCACCTAATGGATGGCCAAGTGCAATAGCTCCTCCATCAATATTGATTTTTTCCATTGGTAGATTCAATTCGTCGATGCAAGCAATTGATTGACTAGAAAATGCTTCGTTTAATTCGATAACATCGAGATCTTCGACTGTAATTCCAGCTCTTTGCAGTGCAAGTCTAGTAGAGGGGATTGGTCCCAATCCCATTTCATCAGGGTGTACTCCAACAACTGCTGCTGAAACAATTCTGGCCATAGGGAATAAATCATATTCCTCAACTGCGGAATCAGAAGCAACTAAACTAAATGACGCCCCATCAGTTAGTGGAGAACTAGTGGCAGCAGTTACTACTCCATTTTC
>PAOZ01000008.1 GCA_002708695.1 Methanobacteriota archaeon
CTCCTCGCTCCAGCTCTCGCAGATCATCGACCACCTTACCGAGAACAAGTACAGCCGCGACGGCGCTCTGAAGCTCCTGGAGAAGGAGGGACTCCTGCCGAAGAACATGATCCCCAAGGTTAAGGAAGAGAAGCCAGAGTCCCGCTTCGCCTCTCAGGCGGCGCAGGACGCTGCAGACGCTACCATGCTCGACTTCTCAGAGTGCCAGGGGACCAGCAAGAACGGCAAGATCACCGTGAAGGACGTGAAGGACTTCGCGGCTTCCAAGGTTAAGAAGGTCAACGCCAGCCCGGCTGCGGTGACCTACGCCAAGGACCACGGACTCAACCTGGAGGAAGTCACTGCCACCGGCAAAGACGGCAAGATCACCATCCAGGACGTGAAGAAGTTCGCCGCTCCCGAGGAGAAGAAGGCTAAGAAACCCAAGCTCTCCCCGGGCGCCCTGAAGCTGGCCAAGCAGTGGCAGCTGGACGAGGACGACCTTGCGGAGGTGAAGCCAACTGGCTCGGGCGACACCATCAAGAAGTCCGACCTCAAGGAGCTGGTCGAGGCGGCTAAGGAGGCCTGGGCGGCTGAGGAGACGGACGAGGACTTGGGCACGGACTCTGACGCTTGAAGAACATCGACTAAACACCAAAAAACAAAAAACCCCTAAAAAGAGCCCTCTCGAGGGACTAAAAACACCGTAACGAAGAAGAGGAGACCATCACCAATGCTATCAGACCTTCCCAAGGATCTCCATCTTCTCATCTTGGAACATGACGAAGAGAAGAAACGCCTGAAAGAGGAAAACGAGAGGTTGAAGGCTCAGGTGAAGATGACCCAACTTATTCTCCTTGGACCCGAGCGCGTTGGGTGGGCGTCGTCCTTCCCTCGAGAGGTCGAGGTCCTCCCAAGTGAGATGTACAGATATTATAAAACCTTTGGGATTGTACAGTTAAAAGACAAAGTGAGGAGTTTGGGTCTCTCTGGGTATGGAAATTCAAAGCGTGTTCTCATCAAGCGTCTTATCGAATACTACCTTGATTGAGTATATAACCAGCAGCGCTCCTAGGAGCGCATAAGTCTGGGTAGAGAACTTAACGAAAACCATGCCTACGCTGAGTCGCGGCAAGCTCATCCCCGCAGCGGTCGCGACCGAGACGTGGAAAACCCTGGTTAAGCCTTACGTCCCCCCAAAGTGCCTGGAAGTTCTAGATCATTTCACTGAAATGGCTATCGAAGCACACTTCCGAGAGCAAGTGGCAGAAGCTATTCTAGCGTCTTACGGAACAGGGTTGACAATCACCGACGCCACTGAAAGCTGGTGGACTGAAGCCAAGCGTGTAAATACACCCCCATAAATACCCTAAAAACCATGGTGAGCCCTTTCGAGGGCTCACAAACCCCGTTTCTTTTTATTATTTAAAGATAAATAATATAAAATTATAATAACGGCAGAAATGAATCCAAATTTACAAATGTATGAAAGAAAAGAAGACATTAACACCGTTCATAGACCAGATTTTAACCCAAGAAGGTACAATTCCATACAAGATAGAGTAAATTCTGATCCAGAGTTCGAAAAAATGTACATCGATAAATTAATTTCTGAAGGATGGTATAAATTACTTGATAATCGCTCAATTTTATCAGAGGAAATGAAAGGGCGCCATTTTAAATACCGTTTAAATGGAAAAAGTTTGTCTGGGGCTAAAAAAGGGACATTTAGGAGCGGTGGAATTATCATTGGGAGATCAAATGACGATGACGACGGTAAATATATAATGTATAAGGCTTATAACGGAAGAATATTCCCTCTTCAAATCAGTGATATATTAGAAATATATACAAAAGATCCATCTATTAAAATCCAGGGCTCAAAAAAAGAACAGAGTGTGTCTAAAACTGTATTTTTTAATAGACCAGGTGGTATAACTAAATTCCCTGTTTATTTATTGTCTGAATTATCCGGAGAACGAATTCCTATCTATTACGCAAGGGATAAATACTCTCAAGAGAGATTTGCGGCGTCTAAAAAATATCAATATGCCCTTAAAACCGGCGATTGGAATTTTTCTACTTAAAGAAACTTTTAACTTTTGAATATAAAGACTTTTGAATATAAAGAACTTAAAGAATCCCCCCAAAGTGCCATACTGTAAAAGTCCGTTTTTGTGGGACGAATTACATCAAATTACATAAATGGGGGCGGACTTTTTTTATACCCGTAGTGTGGGTATAAAACCTCTTTTTATAACTTTTTTTTACGGGTATAAAAAAAAATTACACATGGTCCGCACCAAAAAAGTTAGCTGAAATTTTTTTTTTTTTGAATGATTTTAAAAGTTTAAAAGTTCCTATTTAAAGAAATCACAATTTCTAATATAAAGACTTTTGTGATTTTTTTTTACCCTCCGTTTTTTTTTTAAAAATAAAAAAGTTTTTCGATGCGGACTTACGGGAATTTTTTTTTCATACCCGTGAAAAATTTTAAAAAAAAACGAATTATACCCGTGGTGTGGGTATAAGCAAAGTCCGTTTCGATTTATGTAATTTGATGTAATTTGATAAAAATTGATGTAATTTTTAAAAACGATGAAATTTACGAAAAAATATTGTATTTAAAAGATAATTATATAAATAGACATAACAAAATGGCTTTTCTTATGCTTTTCTCTTCTCTCTCTTATATTTTTTCAACTCCTATTCAGAAGTTTCGTCATCAACCTGTAAAACTTATGGAAAGACAATCTGATTACGTTGGTGTCGTAGAACCCACCTCTCCTTCATCTAGAGTTTCTCCGTGTTTCCCAGGAAGATATCAAACATCAGTAGAATCTATTCTTGTTCAAGGTGGATCACTTCGTACATGGACTTACAGGTCTCCAAAGGTTGAACAAGTTCAAGTAGTTCTTAGTAGCGAGGGACGTCCACTTGATGCAGACATTGAACTTTGGCATGGACCTGATAATACACCGTGTAAAATGCGTGTTTATGTAGAAAATGGAAGAACCAGACCTTTTTCTGCAGTGATTGAAACACCCAGAGGACCAAATACAATTGCCGTTCGTAATATTGGGCAAATAGAATTTCCCATTGCAGCTAATGTAGTTGCAGACGTTGTTGATATGCCATCGATAGATTGTGTACAATCTACCACAACGATCCAAGGTGGTGCTCTTAGAACATATCCATTTGATCCAAGGGTAGAAAGCGTTCAAGTTCTTCTTAAGACAGATGGTAGACCTCTTAATGCAAGAGTAGAACTTCTTCAAGGTCCTAACAATAATAAACAGGTTATTGAATTGTATACAGAAGATGGTTGTGATCGACCTTTCTTTTGTGTTCTAGAAACACCCGGTTCTGGGAATGTAGTCCGTGTTGTTAATACCGCACCGGTTGAATTTCCAATGTCTGCATCTGTGGTTCCCGGGGCTATTAATAATGATCTAAGGACTGGTCCTATAATGGGTGGTGACGTAATTATTGGGGGTGATGTTGGATGGTAAAAAATACACAAAAAAATACACGAAAAATTGCACAAAAAAACAAACATTAAGAAAAATTTAAATAATATAATAGTTATCATGATAGACCTATAACATTCATAGACTTGGACAACATGTCCTCTACTTGGTAAAGATACCCGGTCAAATCTCTTAGCCATGAAGTCTCTGAGGTTTGATGTCTGGACGAAGCGGGTGTTAAGGTGAAGACAAGAAACGACGGAAATAATCGAGCGGATGGATTGCCACAGGAATCTCCCCAACAGTAACCTTCTCATTAGACCGTCGCGTAGGTTGCCGCGGTCCTCACTCCACTGTACGCCTACAATAGTGCAATTCCATCCAAGACTCTAGCCCGGTCATTGCCTTTTTTAAAGGACCAGTTAGGTAAGATTAAGCTCTGCCTGATTGCGACTACGATTATTTTGTGAGCTCAACTGTTTCTTGGAAGTACCAGATCCTTAACCAAGAGTTTTTATTGGTGAGCCCCAATAAAAACGGTTTCCCGGCCACACTTAATCCTTAGGGATTACAAGGGGTGTGTAAAGAAATTCATAATGGCAACAGGAACAGACAACGACTATATTACCCCTCATCGCCAAAACGCTACATTCGAACCAGAGGATGAAAATCCTCCACCCATTGTAAGGAGGCCAAACATGGAATGTTCAGAGAAACCTGTTAAGAGATGGGCTGATTATGAAGATGAAGAACCTCTACCTGAAGTAATTTTTGGCAAAACCATGAAACCCGTTGTAACTAAAAATCTTTTGAAAGAATTTAATTCAACCGATGACAATTGGAGGCGCGAAGATAAAGAATGGACCGTAGTAAATCGTAGTAAGTCTACGCGGGGAAACTGGGATAAGAAGTCTAATAAAATGTAAATCACTATGTAAAGATATCCAGTAAACTCTTAGGAGTTCTTAAGGCTGCGTAAAGAAATATGCCATCAGAATACCCACCTATGCCTACACCGTGTCCGTTTTTTCAAACACCTCCGATATTTGGTCGTCGCCTGAATACGAGTCCTATATCATCAAATGAAAATAGTAGAAGCCCAAGTTTATACGAATGTTCTGAAGTAGATTCCAGGCGTAACGACATTCGAGGATCGTTTTTATATTTAAATATAATAGAAGAAGTAATTGAACTAGCAGATAGGACAAACAATCTAAAATTGAAAGTCATAGATGCTTTTAAAGATGTTAATTGTGAAAACTGTAATTTCTCTGAACACGGAATATGTAGGTCTCATAGATATGGTTCTGGCGTTTATAATAATACGTCGAATCTTGTTCATCCGGTAAGAGAAGAACCGATGTCTCAAATTTTGAGACAGGATATTGATTCTCGGCGAGAAGAAGCTAGGCAATTTACTGAAACCATTATGAATAATCTTGGTGTATAATAAATTTACATTTATATTTCCTTAAGGCTTTATGACTCCTAGGAGTCGTAAAAGTAGGTTCTATGCACATAAATTTGGTTCGTTAATTTCTAGTTTAATATGGGGTACATAACAATCTAAGTAAAGTTTTTTAAATCCACCCTCTGATTTTATAAATAAAGCTACTAAAATAAAACATATACTAGAGAATCCCACAAAAACACCACCGGCGAAACCAACCGCTGAATTTTTATTTCTTTCTTTCTTTTCATACGATATTAAAAGAACTATAGCACATACCGATACTGTAAGAGATAATAGGCAAACAATAAAAGTCCACACAGCTTTACTGTTTATATAGAACTTTCTATAGTACGTAGGGTTAATATTTTTATAATCAATGAGACAAACTGGACATTTTAAGCTACCTGTTTTATCTATTAATTCAATCTGACACTCACTATGAACATATCTATCTGTGCAATTACAGTCGGATTTCCACGGAATTGGGTCATTACCGGTACATATATAACACTCAATTTCGCTGTTATTTGTATATATTTCTCCCATTTCTTTATCAACCATTAGGTACATTATAATTAATAAATATAAATTTTAAGTGAATTTATACCTGTTTTATAATATTTACGTGATATAAATGAAAAAGGACCAGTTAAATCTTGCCGTGGTATTATTTGTTCTTATGTTTATTATATCAGGTGGTAATAAAGTTTTAAATTATAAATCACCCGCTTCAGAGGCTCTTAGATTTTCAAGAAAAACGGGGATAAGTATGATTAATAGTGAAAATATAGTATTTCTAGCTGGTTTTTGGGAATTAATTTCGGCTGGAATTATAATTTATTCTATATATTATGATAAGACTTATCTAAAGACCGGAGTATATAGTCTTATGCTTTTCACTTTACTCGCTACTCTAATATTTTATTCAACGCCATTTAAATATAAGCCTTTCCTATCCAATCTTAGTGTATTCGCAGGATTATATTTGATGCTTAAGATTTGTGAATTTAAGTAAATTAAACAAGAGAAGAAAATTTGGAGATTGTCTCTGTGTCTACCTTGGGTTCAATTTCGGTTACTAATCTATTGAGTTTCTTTTCCTTTGAATCTAGTAACATTATAGCCATAGCCGAATAATTATGTAGATCGATGAGTGTATCTCTTAGACTTTCTGTTGGGATTACCGTTATATTATTATTTGTAATAGTGCTAAGACGGTTTATTTTATCTCCAATTCTTACAAGAACACCGATTGGTCCGTATGTTTTATATGCATCTCCATAATCAGTGTTCTTTTTTATAAATAAATCCAAGCCTTCTTTTTGAATTTGTTTCATTTTATAAGCATCACTTAGTTTAATTTTATTTTCTTCATTATCATCGGTAAAATACATAACAATCAATAAAATTTTATGTATTGTTTTTTTAAATTAAATTAAATTAAATAACAATACATGTAATTAAATTATCATTTCTTAACTTTGGCCGGCTTTTTTTCCTTAGTTGGTTTCTTTGTTTTCTTCTCCTTAGTGGGTTTCTTTTCTTTAGCGGGTTTCTTTTCCTTGGCGGGTTTCTTTTCCTTGGCGGGTTTCTTTTCCTTGGTAGATTTTGTCTTAGGCAAAGATTTTTTAACTTCTGCCCATGCTTCCTTTAATGTTAATTTTTTCTCGGATCTTAATTTCATAACCCTCTTCAGTACTTTAGGGTCTCCTGGCATTTTATTTTAAACGAATGTTTTATTTTTATTAATTATACGAGGATGTATATTTATTAATTTAAAGACACCATTGATATTAATTTATAACATGGTAAAAAAGGTTACAATTTCAGACCGTGAATATAGACTTCTTAAGAGGACTAATTCTATTATTCAAAAGAATGTAAATTTTCTAGAAACTGAAAATAAGAAGAATAGATTCTATTATGATGTTCTTTGGGAGTGTTATTGCGATTCTTTGAAACGTGTTGATAATCTAAAAGACAGTTTAAATAATATTCATCAGCAACTTTATGATGAGACTTATTGTAGCGGTTCTTTGCGTCATGAGTTGGATGAACTTAACAAGAAGTATACCAAGCTTATGGGTGAATATGAAGCTACTTTGTGTAAACTAGCTGATGCACAAGATAGTGTAAAGAAAGAGGAAGAAAAGGTAAAGCCTTGGTCTGGAAGAATCCTTTAATTCAATTTAAAGAAATAAAAATAATATAACGTAATATTAATAATATGCAGATTTTTGTTAAGACTTTAACTGGCAAGACTGTCACTTTAGAAGTTGAAGCTTCCGATAGTATAGAAAATGTTAAAAGTAAGATTCAGGATAAAGAAGGAATACCACCTGATCAGCAAAGACTTATATTTGCTGGTAAACAATTAGAAGATGGTAGAACCTTAAGCGATTATAATATTCAAAAAGAATCGACATTACATCTAGTTCTTAGACTTCGTGGTGGGATATAAAAGAATGTAATACATTCAATAAGATAAATTTATGGAGGTATAGCTCAGTTGGTTAGAGCATCGGTCTTATGAGCCGAAGGTCGCCGGTTCGAGCCCGGCTATCTCCATAAAATTATTGAAAAAAATAGAGAAATATTGCAAAAAAAAATCCGATTTAAGAAATAAGAGGATAAGTAATCAGCTGACAACAATGGAGTGCTCTATTTGCTGCGAGAAGTTTAACAAATCTAATCATTTAAAGGTAGAGTGCAAGGGGTGCGATGGAATGGAAGTTGGTTGGGCATGCAGAACATGTTGTCAGACTTATATCACGGCAAACCAAAAAGAAGCATCCTGTATGTTTTGTAAGTCTATATGGGATCGCGATTTCTGTAACAATAATCTAACTAAAAAGTGGGTGGGTAATGAATATAAAATACATCTCGAGAACATTCTTGTGGAACAACAAATTTCCCTATTGCCATCCACACAACCTTACGCAATAGCTAGAAAGCGTCAAACAGAACTTTACAGGCAGATAGATTTAGCTAAGGAAGAAATCTCAAGGCTTAGTAATCTACTCAAAGAACAGCATGACATCGTAAAGACATATCAGCTTGAAATTGCTAGAATAAATACCGGGACTTCTACAAGCACTGAACATACTGAAACATCCTTTAGTTACAAATGTCCTATGGAAGAATGTAATGGGTTTCTGAATAGCAAGTTTGTCTGTGGAACATGTGAAAAGAAATTTTGTAAAGAATGTATGGAAGAGAAGAAACCCGATCACGTCTGTAATGAAGAACTTAAATTGACTGTAAAGGCTCTTATGAAACAGTCAAAACCTTGTCCTGGTTGTGGTGAAAACATTTCTAAGATTGATGGATGTGATCATATGTGGTGTGTGAAATGCCACAAACAGTTTTCATGGAGGACGGGTGCTATCCTCGATGGTCATAATCATAACCCAGAATACTTTAGGTATTTGAGAGAAACTGGACAGACTATCGCTCCCACTCCAGGTGGTAGAATCGAAAGGGTGTGTGGCGTTGAAATCACGGATAGAACGATTTATGATATCATTGTACAAGTTTTTCCAGATGTTATACTAAACCAATCTAACCGCGCAGGTGCATATGCATCTCCTATCGTTTTACTTTTTACTGGTATGTACAGAATGTATAGACACATTCAGTGGGACATCCAAAGAAACGATAGATTTGCTGAAAACCGTCACGAACTAGATCTTAGAAAGGCAAGGGTAGATTTCCTATTGAACAGGATTGTAAAGGATGAATGGAAGAGAATTATTCAGCAGCTTGACAAAAAAAGGTCTAAAGAGACTGCATACATTAATATCTGGAGACTTGCAGAAACTGTATTCGCATCATTTATTGAGAGGATAGTTGCAGTATCCCCGCGCGACCGCGTAAGCTCATCTCGTCTTGAATTGATTAAGATCTCAAAAGAAATGATGGACTTTAAACAATACATTAATACGCAGTTTTTGAATTCCCGAAAGATTTATGGATCAACTTCTTGCCCAGGAATCACTCATAATTGGAGAGACGCGGGAAATTACAAGGCATATATTAATGTACAAAAGACCGAAGACGATAATATCAGAAACGCAGGTGGAACTCTACCTAGGTATTATACGGATGAGTGGTACGTTGAATGTTTTAGAACGGACTGGACAAAACTTCTTAAGCCTCCTCGTTAAGTGTTTTCTTGAAAGCAAATGAAAAGTTAAAAAAACTAGCATGCATTTCATCATGACTTAGTCTTTTTCCGTCATATACATTATACCATTCGTGGAAATAATTCATGCGTACTAAATGTAGATTGTATTCTTTGCACTTATTAATAAATGTTTCTTTGAAAACGAAGTATTCTGGAAGAGCTCCTCTGAATTCAAAATAAGTAGTCCTGTTAGTATTCCCGGGCATAAGGTTGTAATTATACATAGATTCGTCTATTTTTTGTATATTTAGAATACTTGTTGAAATGTTTCCATTTTTTTCAAGTTCTGGATAAATCTGATCCCCATCAGATGTTGTTCCGATAAAAAGACCTCCATTTTTTAATTTTTTAGAAATCATATTTAGTGTTATGTCTATGTCTTTTACAAAGTAATGAAAAGAGAATTGACATGATACCACATCATAAACACAATTTCTATCCTTGACATTCAACTTATTTAGGACATCTGGGTCCGTAGCTGAGATAACCCAGAAATAACACCTTGGAACTTTCATTTGAGTCTTCATTAGATTGAATCTTTGAATAGCACCGTCAAATTGTTTTTTCTCGTGAATAGATTTTGCATCATTGTCTATTCCGGTTACATAGGTAAAGTTATTTTTAACCCATTTGAAAATATCTCCCCCTCTACCAACCGCTACATCTAAAAGAGTATTTCCTTGTGTTCTAAGTTTAGCGTCTGTAATTATTTGAAGTTTTATCCAATTGTGAAATTTCCTGAGATTATCAATGTCTGACATAATTCTGTAATTAATAATGTAATGTATTTTATTCTTAAATGTTATATTTTTTAGCAATTTTACGAAAAAAAAGTGTATTTAAAAGAATAATACATTATACATTATAATGGATCCTTCGGTAGATTTTATGCCATCTCAAAAAGAATTTGAAATTATAGTTGAAAAGATACAAAATTCTTCAAATAAAAGAAGACATTCTACTCTTGTTCATGGACCAAGAGAAAAGCCTTATCCCGGAGTTTTGCCAGATGATTATCATATTACAGAAGCAAAAAAATATAGAATGTTTTGCAATGATCACAAAAATTCCGATCTATGGTATGACAAATACGATGATTACGGTCGTAATATTTCTAAACAGGCGCGTAGGCAGGAACTGGTTCCCTGGGTAAAGGTTACTTATAGAAAGGGAAAGCTTTACATACCAGTTGATAAGAAAAATGCTTTGAGGTCTTTGCGTTTGTTGTAATAAAAATAAATATACATTATAACATAAAGAATGAGTGCTAGTAATGAGGAAAATTTCGCTTTAACCCAGGTTAAGATGGCTGGAATAAAAAAACAGTTAAATGCAGATTCGTGGAATGATGAGTACGAGAATGTAATTACAGAATGGGGTGAAAAAGCGTCGGGTCTTAGATTTATGCATGCGAATTCTTCGGGATATTGGAGGGGTTTGTCTAATAAGTTAACACTTTATAGTATTATTGCTACAACGATTGCATCGGCTGCATCTTTAGTGGCTGGCAGTATAGATGATGTAGATTCTAAGGATGCTGTTTTATTCGCGGCCGGTGGTGTTGGTCTATTTACATCCTTTGTTCAGAGTTTAAAGAAATTCTATAATGCCGATGAGAAAGCGGCGGAGCATGGTTCTATTGCTAAACAGTTTGGTAGTTATTACAGATATGTATCCATTCAAATGGGTATGTCTAGAGAAGATCGTAGACCTTCGGATGAATTATTCGAGTGGGCACTTAAGGATTATGAAAGACTTCAGCAAGAAGCTCTTCCACTTCGTGGCGCTGATATAGCTTTATACAAAAAGACGTTTAAGAATTCTAAACAGGCTGCCCCTGATAATTGCAAGGCTGATTATGTAATTCCAATATATAATCGCACATCAAATACAGATGAAAGCTGGAGAGAACGTGACCCCGTCTAATTAATAATTTAATTTAATTTAATTTAATTTAATTTAATTTTATTACAAAAAAAATACAATATTAAAAATAAAGTCATATAAGTGTATATATTCAGATATGGATGAAATATGCGCTGATATGAATTTATTAAAAGTTGAAGAACCAGAATATGACGAAAATACAATGAAACTAAAAGAAGACTTAGATACTTTTATGAGAGAAATAGTAAAATCAGGAACTTATGATGTAGATATTTATGATTTATGTGTTAGCTGTGGTCACGATCTTACTTGGGATGTTCAATACACTGTTCGTGAAATAGACCTTTATTGGTTACAAACAGATGGGTTTGAATATTATCTTAAGACAATGCATCAATACATGTCATTAAATAACGACGAATCATATAACAAAGCATTGGAGTTATTTCATAAATTACTTGAATTATTTACTCTAACAGTGGAATAAATTAAATGAATGTAATGTAAATGTATTTAAAAATTTAATACATATGTATTTACATGTCTATTAATCTAATAACAGGGTGTATGTTTTCGGGGAAAACATCAAGTCTAATAAAGATAGCAAAAAATTGTAAAAAAGATAATCTCAATGTAATTATTATCAATTATATAGGTGATACTCGATACTCAACTTCTGATAAAATAACTACACATGACGGAATTTCAATGGACTGTAAAACATGTGGAAAAGACTTAATTGATATTCTTATTAAAAGCAGTGTTTTGACGGCCGACGTAATATGTATCAACGAAGGACAATTTTTTGATAATCTTGTAGAGTTTTGTAATATCTATGCTTCCCTAGGGAAAGAAATATATGTGTGTGGATTAGATGGGGATTACTTAAAAAGACCTTTCGGGGAAATTTTAGATTTGATCCCTCATTGCGATACGCATACAAAATTGAGCGCAGAATGTTCTTGTGGGAAACCTGCCAATTTCACAAAGAAAATAAAGAGTACCCCAGATTTGATACACATTGGTTCTTATGAAACTTACTCCCCTGTTTGTAGAAAGTGTTATGATAACTAAATTAATTTAAAAAAATAAATAATTATAATTTAATGGCAGCATCGGAGGCAAGGGTTATCGAGTTGGAAAATAAATTAAATGAAATGATGAAAAAATTAGAAAGGATTGAAGAAGGTACTTCTAAGATGTCTAAACATATTGAGTTCATTGAGGGTGTTTATGAGACAGTTAGTGCCCCAATGTTTTGGATATGTAATAAAGTAAATAGATTAAGAGGTGAAATTAAAGACACAACTCCTCCGACACTTGAAAATGAAAATGAAAATGTAAATGAAAATGTAAATGAAAATGAAAATGAACAAAACAAAGAAAATAATGTTTTAGAACAAGATTAATTACTAAAAAAAATACAATTTAAAATTAAATTACATATTATTATATTATAAGATTGTAATGAATATCAAAAAGTTTCTCGTTTGCAAAATAAGCGAAAGGTTTCCGAGTGAAGTTAATCAAATTATATGGGATAATGTAAAAAATACGGCTGCGTCTCATATAGCTAGAATGTATTACTACAAAGTAGCTAAAAACAATGACATCTTTTTAGAATTAATGCGCATGGCTGATTATGATTTAGAAGTTACAGAAGATGGAGAAACTCAATTATATCAACTTCCTATTGATTGGGCGTCTGAAATACCTGACGATTTTTATGAAAACAATCCAAGTCAATATCCCCAGGAATGGAGTGTTGATCTAAAAACAACTGAAAAACAAAGAATTGCCAAATTTGTAAAATATGCTAAAAAGAATATAACTTATAAATACATTCAAGATCCCGGTGTATGGTTGGATGCTATAAGGACTATTAGAGAAATATTTTTCATAATAGATTTCCCTCCTTCTACATGGAATCCACCTGTTAATGATTCTTTTTGGCACGATCTTAAATACATCTTAGATAAGGTAAAGTTTGAAAATTCTCAGTATCAGCAGTGGATGATTCACGGAACTGGAGTAGCGTGGTGGGAATATTAAAATAATTGTAAATTCTTCTATTAACTTTAGGGTTAAAATAAATTAAATTAAAATATTTATGTAATATAAATGGCGAAGGACGACGATCAACAAACATTAATTATAGTTTTGGCTATGGGGGCGGCGGCCCTTTTCTTGTCTCGTTATTTATCTTCTAGTGAGAGTAGCGCTGCGCAGGAATATGTAGATGCTTTAGATGACAATAGTATACCAAGAGATAATTTAACTATGAATGTAGTTGTTAAAGATTTGTTAAGTAAGATAAGGGCTTTAGAAAAAGATAGGGAAGTTAATAAAGATAAGATAGCAGCTTTGCAGAGACAGGCTGCTATAGAAATTGAACAATCTAAATTCTTAACTTCTAATGTATTGAAATCTGTATCTTAGTGTTAATGTTCTGAAAATTATTTGTAAAATATTATTAAAAAATAAATATATTTATTAATAATAATTATGACAAAAGATATAATCAAGGACCTTTTAGCTAAGTCTAATGAAAATATAAGTAAAAATAGATCAGAAATTGTAGATAATTTAAAACAGATTAAAAAGATAAAAAGAGTCTCAAATAGACGTGCTTCGTTTTTTAGTTTTGGAAACGATGAAAAACGAGTAGAAAACTTCGAGGAGGATGAAGAATGCTTCATGGCACTTGAAATGGGGGACTGGGACTGGTATGATAATCATTGTGGTGGTGGCATGGGCCACTACTCGGCCCCATCGCCTGCACCCGCACCATCGCCTGCACCCGCACCATCGCCTGCTCCTGCGCCATCGCCCGCACCCGCGCCTGCGCCCGCGTCCAGCTCTCCACCAGGCGATCCTTGCAAGGAACCGTGCGACGATTGTTACATATATCAAGTCCCTGGGGCTTGTGGAGATTGTGATCGATGCACCGAGTCGGAGTTAGGCTACACCGCTTCAGATAATTCAACCTGGGATCTCCCGCCGTCAACTCCACCACCTTCCGGAGGTGGCGTTCCTGGGTGTGATTTTGAGTGCCATCTCTGCACTGAAGAGAAATTAGTGGATGCTTGTAATATTTGCGAAGCCTGTAGCGGGGCGGCGGATGGAGGGGCTTCTATGTTCCAAGCCAACATTAATTATAATGAACAAAACCCGGGAGGTGGAAATGCCGAATCTCAGGCTCTTATTGAGTTTGCAAGAGATGTACTTACAAAAGCGGATGCTCAGGAAAGGGCTCTTGGTTGTACTGTACCGGCGTCTGCTGCGAGAACTTGCACAAATGGACAACAGGGTCAACCTAGATTTGATGCATGTCGTCACAGGACGAAGGTATGGGAGGATTTGAATAAAAATCCAATATTAAGACATTTTGTAAACGCATTCGATGAAAGTGTTATGACCGACTCAATAGTTTCTAAAGTTATGAGTAGTCCTGAGAACTTCTCACCCTGGTCCAGGAGTGAGTCTAGGAAGGTTGAACCCAGGGTTAAATCTAGAGTGGAAAAGAATGAAGGCGACTGCGAAGACGCGTGCAATTGGTGTGAAGAGGATAGCGATCCCTTCTATTGTGATACATGTTATGGACCTCAATGCGAGGACTATCAAGGCCCCGTCACAGCCAGTAAAGACGCCACGCCAAGCGGATTCGGCGTGATCATCTCCCCACCTGTCGCCACCGCGACCACACCATCGGGTCCTGGAGCCTCCGTCCCTGGTGGTATTGGTTGGTTAAAAATACCAACTACATCCGCTAATTCCTTATACCACGACTGGGGTACTAATTCCGATGGCGAGCCTAGCAGTTATTCAATCCCATCAAAACCCGAAGGAGATTATACCATATATGGAAATGAACATCTTACTATGCTAATAGTGAGAAAATTCACTACAAGTGAATCTAAAAAGATATTTGATGCTATAGCAAACCAAGGGGTGAAGGGAGCTCTTACAAGAGGTGCAAAGGCCGTTTCTGGATATAATTTTATTTTTAGTAAAGAAGGTCATATATCTTTTATACCACCCGATGGAGGTGCTCAGGTTACATATTTAAATCCTTTCATAAACCCATCAAATGAAACAGTTGCCAGCCAGAAAGAAGCTGGTGGTAAGGCTAATATCGGTACAGATAGTGGGGGTAAATTAGAAATTAAAAAAGACTCGCGTGGAAATTATGACCAGACAAACACTATGGCATCAACAGAGAAAAACTCCGTAAACGGAACTGGTAAATTTAGTTCCGCAATGGGTTATAGAAAAGGTATGGAACTTGTATACGCAATGGGTCCTAAAGTTGTTTTCAATAAAGCTTCAACTTATATTCTTTATACACCCGCTGATCAAGAGGTTTTATTAGGATCAGATAAAACAGCTGCAGAAAATGCTGCAGGAGAAGCAAAGTATTATTTACTCTATAACCCAATCCATACTATCGAATTTAGAAGATTTTACCAATCTCTTATGCAGACCAGCGCGACTTCCGGGGATGGTCCTTTGTATACTAAATTCCATTACGAACAGGGCATAACTCATGCCAAGGACCCTGCTGGATGTAGAAGTGTAATTCCAGTTCCTTCTATTAGTACTATATTTGCAAAATATTGTAATGCTTTTCAAGTTAAAGGACTTAAGACTAACGCAGCTTTTCATTACTTACATCATTATGCAGACCCTGTATGCCCTTATATTTTATCAGACGATAGCGCTTCTCAGGCATTTATGACAAATACTAATACAACACATGAAAGCACTAGAAATGATTATTATAAATTAACAGCAAATTCTACTAACTATGGATCGTGGAATACTGGGAACATCGCATTTAGTAACTCCCGATCTAAACCAATATTCACAGCAGTTCATTGGGCTTGTCCTAAGCATGGTGTGCAAGGTGGCAATATAGAGGATAATATCCAAGGCTGGATTAAAAGCAACGGATGGTTAGGAAAAAACAGTCAATCTTTTATAAAAGACCTTATCATTAATGAAATAAATAATGGAGAGTGGTACCCGGAGAATTCGACCCCGCTAAATATCAATCGCATTCCTGACAACGGTTCGGACCAACAAGATTCACCTAGTTGTTATACAGCATCAGCTGAATTTATATCCTGTTCAAACGTAGTTTATTCGGCTGGAAATATGACTGATAATCAGATACTTCAGCAAAATCAGTGTGGTATACCCTCGCCTCCTGAACCGGGTGATGGAGGAAGTGGCGGAGGTGGCGGAGGTGGCGGAGGTGGCGGAGGTGGCGGAGGTAGCGGAGGTGGCGGAGGTGGCGGAGGTGGCCGCCCTAATGCTAATCATGGGTGTACCAGTGAGACGGTAGTTCCAGTTTGTAACAAATGGGGAAACCCTGGTGATGAGGCAGGTTGGATAACTCTCGATAACGGTATGGAGGTACATACAGGGTGTTGTCAAGCTGAAAATGACATCATGGGTTTTGCTAATTGTTTACCACCTAATGGCGGTAAATGTAATGATGGTAGAGATGGGGGAAATATTGTTGATGAGAATGGTAACATAGTCACTGACGAAGACGATGAGACTAAAGAAACAGCTGAAGAAAATAAATTTTTACTTACTACAGCACTTGAGAAATTATCTGAAAGGGTAACAAAAGCGTCGGATGTAGCATTGGCTTCTAAAATGGCGTATCCAACAGATTTCGCTATAGTAACAAAGTCTGATCAAATTATAGAAGAAGTAGAAAAACATCAGTTAGATATAAACAATATTCAAACTGATATAACTTCTTTGGATTTGTCAACTTCATTTGACGAGATTGACGGAAAAATTGCTACCTTAGCAGGTAAAATAAATACAACCGAAAGAATTTCACAAGAAGTGGTTATGATTATATCTAATAATTACATCGCGGGATTTCAGAAAATGTATGTGTTCGGTGGTATAGGATTACTAGTTTTACTAATTATTTTAATTGTAATTATGAAGAAAAAATAATAAACAAACGAAATAAATTAAAAATAATAATATAAAATATAAATAAAAGATGTCATCTGAAGAAGAAACACAAGCGAACGAAGACGCGGTTTTTAATCTTCCCGGTGCGGTAGATAATGGCGCAGGCTGTCCCTCAATTCCTGAACAAGAAACTTATAACCCAGCAGACTCACTTGATAAACTTGAAGAAGCCGCTAAAGCTATGGGTATGGATGAACAGTGTGTATCAGAAGCTAAAGCTATACAATCAGATGAGATGTCATCAACTAAAGCTAGCGCACAAGTTAGCACCCCGTTTGGCGGAGGTAGCGCTAGTTATGAACAGAATGACACAAGTTCATATGTAGATAATACTTTAACAAAGAAGGGTTGCTCTCCTCTTTCCCTTGTTTCAAATCAGTTGAAATTAGAAGAGGTGGCTATGACATGTACTATGAATAGCACTGTAAGTAAGCAGGATGCTCAAGCTATTAGTAATGTTAGTTTAACAATAGAAACCAACCCCATCATAGATCCGACTGTTATAGCTTCAATAGACGCCGGTCGCAAAGAAATCCAAGACCTAATGGACGCATCCCAAGAGGCAGTAAACGCTTTGGTTGGAGACGACAGTCTAAATAAATCAATAGAGAGATTAACGGTGACGGCTAGGGATACAGAAATGTTCAAACTCGCAAAAGAGACCCTAGAGAAAATGTTTCAAGATAAAAAGGACTTAGTTGAACGAACACATAAGATGAATGTTAAAGCTTTAGAACATTATAATTATAATACTCCTGTAACAGCCAACCTCGAGGGGGTGAATATTAACCAGAGGATTGATTCGGAAATGAGCATAAGTTCAACTCAAAATATAGATGATACTAGCAAATCTATAATGAAAGAAAGTATGAAGAGGTTATCAAGGGCAGTTGCACACGAAACGTTGGCCAGTGAAGTAGGTCCAGGTGAAACCCTAGATGAGGCTAGATCTATGGTTAATGATCAAATAGACGAAAGTTTTGTAAAGAACGATACCAATATTAACAATTCTATTAGCGAGAATAAGATGAGCGTTGATAACAATAATAATATTGTTTTAAGTGTAGTCGGTCCTATAAGAAATTCGGATATTTCTCAGGCTATTAGTTCTCAAGTTTCTCTAACAGTTCAGCAGCAGGTTAAAAAATCTGTAGAAATAGGAAAAACTGTAGCAACTAAGATTATTAATGAAACAGTTACAAAAACTCTTGATGAGAGAGTCAAGAAAGGTGTTGACGCAGTTGTAGAAGCGTCTGGAGATTCTCGTGCTAAGTTACAGGAGGCTATGAAGGCTGAAGATTTGGCTGACGTAATGAAAGCTCAGGGAGAAGGCGCTGCTTCTATGTGGGAGGGCGCTGGTACGGGCGTGGGAGGAGCAGCTGAAGGACTGGGAACAGGGATAGGAACCGCGGGTAAAGGACTTGGCGAAGGAGCTGCTTCGGCACTTAGTGCTCTCATGATACCTATTGCAGTAATTGGTGGTATTATTGTGCTCGTCATACTTTATATGATGTTTGGGGGAAAGAGTGCGCCTGCGGCTGCGCCTGCGGCGGCCGGTGGTAATTTAGCCGGTTTAATGGCTGCAGCTAAGTCAGCGGGCGGCGCAAATTTTGCCAAGTTGGCTGCAGCAGCAAAGGGGGTGGCTGCTAAGGGTGGTGTTTCTAAGTTTGGATTGCCGTTTATGTTGCTTGCAAGATTCCCGTGGAGAATGACTTTTGGCCTTATTATGTTTGTTTTATTTATTTTGTTTATGATATTTTATGGCTACCCTAAGCTTAAGAAAAAATTTGAAGGTCGAGTACGTGATAATAAAGTAAATATACCGGCTCCTAGACAGGCGATGCCCCCTGTTAACACTCAATCTTTGAAGACTCCTTATAAAAGAGTAGAGACTCGTAACTTTAAAGGTGATAGATCTGCCCGTAAAATTCCTTCTTACAAGAAAATAAACCAGTCTCGTAATTTCCGCCGACCAACTCAAAAACAACATGTGAATATGTATAATGCAGTGGATCCAGGTTTGGATATAACCACCGTTCATAACCCAAGTTACCACTTTCAAAACAAGGTAGATGATAAACCAGTTATGTATACTAAAATTTCTCGCGTATAAATAAACATAAAATTATTCTAAAATAAAATAATAAGATGGATAAGAATTTGTTTTTATCAATTATTATACCATTAATAACAATAATTATATTCGCTATAACTAAAATTGATGTTATCATAGATAATTTGGATAAAAGGGGGTGTTGTAGCTGTAGTGTAAAATTAAATTAAATTAAATTTAATTTAATTTAATTAATTAATTTAATTAAATGTATTGATTTATAGAAATGATACATTTAATTATATAATATATGAAGGTGATTACTAGAAGTGGCGAGGAAGAAGATGTTAAATTCGATTTAATCACAAGTAAGATCTCAAAGCTTGCATCAGAATGTAATGATTACACAACACTTGGTATCCCATGGAAAAAACTAAATATAGACCCTGTATTTATAGCACAAAAAATCTGTAGCCTTATTTATAATGGAATTACTACTACACAACTTGATGATTTTTCGGCCAGTTTTTCTGCAACCCTTTTTAAAATTGAACCAGACTATTTGATTCTCGCTAGTAGAATTGCTATTAATAATCACCATAAAAATAATAAAATTACATTTACTGAATTGTCTAATAAATTATATGAAACGGGGATTCTTAGTGAAGAATATATTAATTATGTAAATGATGGAGACAATGGTAGTTTTTTCGAAGAGTGTATATTTGAGCAGAGAGATTATAATATATCCTATTTTGGTTTTAAATCCCTGGAAAAATCATATCTATTAAAAACAAAAGATGGTCACCAGGAAACCCCTCAGTATCTTTTTATGAGAGTAGCGATTGCTATTCATATGGGAAATAAAGATATGATTAAAAAGGTTTACAATTCTTTGAGTGAAAAGTATTATACACATGCTACCCCAACTCTTTTTAATGCAGGGACTAATTATCAACAATTGAGTTCATGTTTTCTTCTAGGTACAGACGATTCTGTAGAAGGTCTATATAAAACTGCCTCTGATATGGCTAAGATTTCTAAATGGGCTGGTGGTATCGGTGTTCATATTA
This sequence comes from Methanobacteriota archaeon, assembly GCA_002708695.1. GTDB lineage: Archaea > Thermoplasmatota > Poseidoniia > Poseidoniales > Thalassarchaeaceae > MGIIb-N2. Next base: position 20,105 of record PAOZ01000008.1, read on the forward strand.
GTAATGTGAGGGCTAAAGATTCTTATATTAATAAAACAGGTGGAAAGAGTAATGGTATTATGCCATTGCTTAAAGTATATAATGACATCTCTAGACATATAAATCAAAGTGGAAAAAGAAATGGATCGTTTGCTGTATATATTGAACCATGGCATGCCGATATTTATGATTTTCTAGATGCTAAAAAGAATAACGGAGCCGAGGAAATGAGAGCTAGAGATCTTTTTTATGCTCTATGGATCCCTGATTTGTTTATGAAGAGGGTAGAAAACGATGAGATGTGGTCTCTCATGTGTCCTAATGAATGTAAGGGTCTGAATGATGTTCATAGTGAAGAATTTGAAAGGTTGTACATTGAGTACGAAAATAAGAATTTGTATCGTAAACAGATTAAAGCTAAGGAACTATGGGAAAGGATTATTAATACTCAGATTGAAACAGGTCTTCCTTACATCTTATACAAAGACACTGTTAATAGAAAGTCAAATCAAAAAAATTATGGTATCATTAAGAGTAGTAATCTATGTACTGAAATCATGGAATATTCGGATTCAAATGAAACAGCAGTATGTAACCTAGCTAGTATTTGCCTCCCTAAATTTATTACAAAACCTACAGATTTGTATCCATATGGGGATGTAAATTACGAACTGTTGTATGAAAAAACTAAAGAAATAGTGATTAATCTTAATTGTATTATTAATGTTAATTCTTATCCTACTCCAGAATCAATGTTGTCTAATATGCGTCATAGACCGATTGGGATAGGAGTTCAAGGTCTTGCAGATCTTTTTATGCTTCTTAAGATATCTTATGATTCTGAAGAAGCAAGAAGTATTAATAGAAAAATATTTGAATGTATTTATTACGCTTCAGTTGAACAATCAATGGAACTTTCAAAAAAGTTTGGACCATATGAATCTTTCGAAGGATCCCCTGCTAGTCAGGGAATATTGCAATTTGATATGTGGGATACTTTTGAGTATCCTTTTCTTTATACAATGGAAAAATGGAATTATCTAAAGGAACAAGTTAAAACACATGGAATCCGAAATAGTCTACTTGTAGCTCCTATGCCTACTGCATCAACAGCACAAATTATGGGCAATAACGAATCCTTTGAACCATATACTTCTAACTTGTATACAAGAGCGGTTCTTTCTGGAAATTATGTTATTGTCAATAATCATCTAATAGATGAACTGAAGAATAGGGGTTTATTTAGTAAAGAATTAGTTGAAAAGATAATGCTTAATAAAGGGTCTGTTCAAAACTTAAATTTACCTAATGACATCGAAAGAGTATACAAGACGTCTTGGGAACTTTCACAAAAGTGTATTATTCAACTTGCTATAGACAGGGGACCTTTCATTTGTCAGAGTCAGAGTCTCAATTTATTTGTAAATCCTCCGACTCCTAAAATTATTCACTCTATTCATTTTTATGGGTGGAAAAACGGGCTTAAAACTGGTTCTTATTATATCAGAAGTAAATCTATTCTTGATAATCAAAATTTTTCAACCGATGTCAAAAATGAAAAGGAAAACATCAAAAAGAAACAGGAATGCGAAGGAGAATGCTTAACGTGCAGTTCTTAAATATCTTGCATAAAATAAACAGAATAGTATAAAGAGTATAAAAAATGCTAATCTATTAAAAAAAGTTCTCCAAGATGGTACATAAGGTGTTTTTTTATCTATGAAATCTTTTTTAAACGTGTCTAATTTAGGAGAAACTTTATCTAGTTTATTATTTACATAATCATGAAAAACCCATGTCCATTTTATAAAAGAATCTCGGGTTTTTAATATTTTAGACCATTCAAAATCGCTGATCATATTTATATATTCTAAAGCGTCTCTAGAACATTTATCACATGGTAATATTTTAACATAGTTTAATATAAAATTTTTATAAGATTTCTTATCTATACCGTTAGGATCTGATGGGTAGCCAAACGCTGTTAAATGTAATGTATCCCAAAAAATAGGTCCCCAAACATTTGGATTTATATTTGTTTTACCAGAGAGTTCCATTTATTAATAATAATATATTATAATTTAAATTGTTATTTAAAAGCGTGATTTATAATATATTAGTATGGAATTAAGTTCTAAATGGTCTCTTTATTTACATTATAAAGATTTAGGAAAACTTTATAATGATAACATCGAAAAGTTAATAGACATTTCTGATATAGAAACATTTTGGAGAACATTTAATAATATCCCTAAAATATATGATATATTTTCAGACGGGGTTAACATTAAAAAGATTAAGAGGGTAAATGCAATACCATGTGCATATTCTTTTTTTAGAGATGATATATTTCCATGTTGGGAACATTCTATGAATAGGAATGGTTTTGAATATTCTATAAAAAATGGTACAGATTTAAAAAAATTACATAATGAATGGATGGATTGTATGTTACAATTGATAGGGAATAACGAGCCTATAATGTCTCATATAAACGGAATACGTGTAGTAGATTGTACAAAATATTCTAGTGTGTTGTATAGAATGGAGATATGGGTAGATAACGAAAAATATAAACCTGATATAGAAAAAATAATTAAGAACGAATTTAATTTAAGTGATTATAAATTACTTTATAGATCTCATAAAAATATCAAAGAAACTATATAAAAGAAAAGATTATACATTTATATTATATAATTTAATGGATCTTGAAGAAGAAATTAATGTAATTGATACACGCTTTGAAAGAATGGAAGAAATTTTAAGTAAAATGGAAATGCGAATTGAAAGTTTTGATTCAAGATTTGAAGAATTAGAAGAAAGATTAGAGGGAATAGAGCTTAATATGTCACCTCTATTAGATTTACTCAATACGCTAATTAAGAATAATATATCAGTTGAAACTGTAGAAGAAGAACCAAAACAAACTGAACAGAAACCGGAATTAGCTTATCGAGTAAATGAAGATAATATTTACATTTATGGAACAAAAACATATGATAATCGAAATGCAATTAAGTCTGTATTTAAAAATGCAAGCTGGTCAAAAGAGAACAATGCTTGGACTTTTAAAGTTTTTGACAAGTATGAAGAAATGATAACTAAATTCTTTCCTAACATCGTTAAGGGTCAATAGTAAAAACATTAATTTTAGACTTTCCTGTGCCAACTTCAAAACCCTTAACCTTTCTAATCCTAGGATCTTTATGACAATAATAATGTACTGCTCTCTTCTTTAGATTTAGTCTTTTAGAGAGTGTCCTGATAGACAATTTTACCCCGGCGCTATTTTCCAGATATACATAGACAGGGTTCATAATGTAATGTAATATAATAAGTTATAGAATTTATCTTTAAATTATTATATCATATAAATAATAAATAAATATGTTTAAGACGGCATCGTCTATGCTCACTGGTAAACAAGGGTGTCCACCATGTGTTTGTAATAAACAGGCGCAGCCAGTAAAAGCGCAGCCAGTAAAAGCGCAGCCAGTAAAAGCGCAGCCAGTAAAAGCGCAGCCCAAGAAAAAAACTGGTGCGGCTGAAAAAGTATACCAGAATGTAGACTGGGACGGTTT